>DATLVG010000168.1:0-3279 GCA_035577625.1 Candidatus Dormiibacterota bacterium | reverse complement strand
GCTGTAATCGGAATTGCCGGTAATGAAAAAGAGATTGCCGGAAGAATCGGAGGCGACACCGTACCCGGACATCCAGATGGAAGAGAGGAAGAAACTGTTCGGGGAAGTGGCCTGGGTGTCATTGAGCTGATTGGCGGGAAGCGGCGTCAGGGTGCCGGTTTTCCATCCGAGGAGCCATCCGCGAGAATGATTGGCGGCGAAATCACAGAAGCTGCCGAAGCCGGCGTAGACGTTGCCGTTAGCGAGGAGAAGCGCGGGGCGTTGACGCTGGTAGCGAGCGTCGAAATTGAAGGTAGTGTGATCGGAGAGCTGGTGGGAAGCGGAAACGAGGACGGGAGGAACTCTGTCGGTGAGATTGGCCAGGTCCAGTGCGTGAAGGCGATAAACGGGATTGCCGGCTTCGATCGTATAGACGATGACGTACATGGTTTTTGATTCATGGTCGATGACAGGAGTGCCGTCGATGCCGACATTTGGTCCGTTGTTGGAGCAACCGAGCGGTGTGGGAACGGGCGGACCGAAATTGGGGCTAAGGAGAATCGCGCCGGATTTCGCGTCGATCGCGTAGACCGTGTTGCCTTCGGTGGCGACATAGACGACTTCATGTTCGCCGGCGCCGGAACCGGCGGTGATTTTAATGTGCGGCATGATGAGGGGCTGAGTGTCGACTTGATCGTCGAGGACGACGGAGTGGAGCAGCTTGAATTTCGGGCTTTGGACGTTGTGCGGTTTGAGATGTTCTTCGTGGCGGTCCCAACCGGTGCGGAGATTGTCGTAGTGATAGGTGGTGACGGCAATGCGCTCTTTTTCACAACCCGAGGAGAGAAGGGCGGCACAAACGAGGGCAACAGAAAGAGAAAGGCGATATGCCATACGGGAACCCCTTTGCCGAAAATTGGAGAGAGCTTACGTGGGGAGAGCGGAACTTACGTTTGGCTAGATTGGTCTTCTGTGGCGAGCTTGTCAAGAACAATTGCGGTTACTGGCTTGTGGAAGCGAGCCTTGGCTTTGGCGGCTTCCAGTTCGCGGTTGCGCGGAGAGGCGGAGGTTTCGAGGGATCGAAGGAGGCGATGGGATGCGGCGGTGATTTCGTCGATGGCGAGTTCGAAGGCGGCGGCGTTGGCTTTGGATGGCTTGTGAAAGCCGGAGATCTTGCGCACGAATTGAAGAGAAGCGGCGCGGATCTCGTCGGGAGTGACAGGCGGATCAAAATTGAAAAGAGGCTTGATGCTGCGGCACATATTCATCCTCCTCGGCAAGATTAGCATGACCGGCTGCGACGAAAAAAACGGAAAGCGAGAGCAAATGAGAAGAAGAGCTTGCAGGAAAGAGCGAGTCTGCAATAGGCTATTGGCACCGCGCATTTAGAGGATGGGGTGAAATTCCCCTTGAAAGTATGCCCGCGGAGGCAGCCGCGCGCAGACCACAGCGATGAACGTGGGAGCGCAGGACTATCAGAAAACCACAAGGGACCTAGGGCGAGGGAAGTGGTGTGCGGGAGCGGCGAGATTGATTATTTGAGCGACGATTTTATGGAGGAAGACCATGCGGAAGTGGATTGCAGTCTTGGCGATAGGGGCGTGTATTGGTTTGCCGGCAGTGGCTCAGCGAAAAGACGCGGACAAGAACGCGACGACAACGGAAACGGCAGCGCCAGTTCCAACGGGTGCAAGTAATCCGTTCGCGGCCTCGAAGAGCCCGTGGGCGTTGGCCGCCACGCCGCGGCTGACGCCGTTCCCCACGCCAGCGCCTACCGCAGCGGCGGAGGCGACGGCACCCGGACAAGTATTGCCGCGGTTCGAAATTGGCGCGGGCTACAGCTACGTGAACTTCCATCCCGGCGATCCGTTCAATTCATTCGACAATCAGGGAGGGACCGGGAGCTTTACGTACAACGCCTCGCGAATTTTGGGATTGACGGGAGAAGTAGGCAGCTACGGGTATACGCGAAATCTGGGCGGGACGCAGACGGATGGCGGATTGACGACGTTCCTGTTTGGCCCACGGCTGAACATGCGCAGGTTCGATCACTTCGTGCCGTTCACCGAGTTCCTGTTCGGTAGTGCGCGTGGCGGAGGCGGGTTGACCGGAGCGGGTTCGAAAAACGTATTTGCGATGGCGACGGGCGGAGGCGTGGACGTTGTGTTGACGAAGAATCTGGCGTGGCGGTTTGCGCAGATTGATTATTTGTTGACGAATTTTGATGGGGCGAATGTTGGCTCGAGCGGACGGCAAAACAATTTGCGGCTTGGCACCGGATTGGTGTTGCGCTTTGGAATGAAGGAATCCGCACCTCCACCTCCGGCAAATCGCCCTCCGGTTGCGGCGTGCTCGGTGAATCCGGCGTCGGTGTTTGCGGGATCGACGGATGTGGTGACGCTGCACGTGAATGCGAGCGATCCGGATGGCGATACGCTGAGCTATAGCTACACGGCGACGGGCGGAACGATCGAAGGGACAGGCGCGGATGGCCGGTGGAGTCCAGCGGGACTTGCTCCAGGCAGCTATACAGCGACGGCAAAAGTGGACGACGGAAAAGGCGGAACGGCGAGTTGCTCGGCAGATTTGAAGGTGGAGCCGAAGCCGAACCAGAATCCGGTGATTTCATGCACGACGGACCGCAGCCCGATTATGCCGGGCGAGCGGACGGGAATTACTTCTGTGGCAAGCGATCCCGACGGCGATCCGCTGACGTACACGTACAGCGCGGCGGCTGGTCAGGTGAGCGGCGACGGCGCAAAGGCAACGTTTGATTCGACGGGGCTGCAGCCAGGAAGCTACACGGTGAAATGCGGCGTGAGCGACGGGAGGGGCGGCACGGCGGAATCTTCGACGAACGTGGACGTGCAGCAGCCACCGCCGCCACCACAGGCAAGCAAAGCCGGTGACTGCGGCTATACCGCGCTTGGCGCATCGCGGTTCGACAACGCGTGCAAGCGCGTGGGCGATGACGTGGCGCTGCGATTGAAGAACGACCCGACAGCGAAGCTCGTGATCGTGGGCTATGCGGACGCCAAGGAGCCGAAGGCAGCGAAGCTGGCTTCAACACGCGCGGAGCTCGCCAAGAAGTACCTCGGCGAAAAGGGTATTGATGCGGCGCGCATTTCGACGCGCGTCGGCGAAGCGTCCACGGAAAAGGGACAGGAAAAGGCGAACCGGCGCGTGGACTTCGTGATTGTGCCGGAAGGCGCGACGTACTGAGAATACCGGCCGGATTCAAACGGCCGTTCAAGGGAAAATGCAAAACGGGCTCTTCGGGTGATGTGCCGGAGAGCCCGT
>DATLVG010000167.1:0-15287 GCA_035577625.1 Candidatus Dormiibacterota bacterium | reverse complement strand
GGTTGTGCCGGTTAGCAGCAGCATCCCCTGAGTTTCCTGGTACGGGATGTCCACGAGTTTCTGTTTGAGCTGTTTTTTGAGCCACGCGCCGCTCAAGAAGGAGAGTTGAACAGAATCCCGGTGCAGTTCCACGCGCGCGATCGAGTGCGCACGGAATAGGTGCATCTGCGTGAACTCGCTGGATGGCAGTTGGCCGGTCGGAAAGAGATCGAGGAACCAATCGGAACCGAGACGCACGAGATGGGCGTCAAATTCCCCAGACTTCTGGTCACCGGACTCCGACTCCACTACGAGTAACTTGTAGGCGGGTTTCTCGCCCTCGGTGAAGGTCATCTGGAGCGAGCTGTCGTCGGAGAGCCAGGTTCCGACGAGCTGAGGATCCCATTCGAGATCGGAGTCGGCAAAGGAGGGCTGTAGGGAGAGGACCCAGGCGCCATCGTCGCCTTCACAGCCACTGGAAGCGAAGGTTGCGAAAAATAAAAGTAGGGCGAGTGAACACGCAGCCAAAATTGAATGTAGTCCTTTATTTGAAGCCATGATGACGCTCCCGGCAGATACCAAGTGATTTCGCTCAGCGGCGCACGAGCTCTACCGCCTTCAATACCGAACAGCGTCAAAAAGGGGCGGGAATTGCAGCAGGTGGAAACTTTTTTTTAGGCGGTCAGGAGGAACGACGGAAATAGCGGGAAAATGACATTTTTATGGCCGAATAGCGGGTGGCGGCGAGCATCAGGAGTAGACCGAGAATCAGAAGGAGAAGGGACCAGCGAGCCTGATCCTCGAAGATATCTTGCTGGAGGCGGACGATGCCGATACCGAGAAAGAGAGTGCCGGTGACGAAATAGTTTTTCATCTGTTTCGGGATGCTCGCGTAAAGGAAGAGGCAAGCGAGGAGCGGAAGGAGAATTTCAAAGGTTCGAGCCTCACGCTTGAGATGAAGATCCTGTTGCGATTTGTGCCACAGGTGCATGGCGCTGATGCCGAGCGAGAGCACTGAAGAGAGGATGTGGCCGGGTATGACGAAACGAAACGCGCGGGCGACGACGCGCACCTGGGCGAGAGGAGAGCGCCCCAACGCGGCTTGCAACAGAAAATAAATCGAGGCATTTGCGATGAACAGGTATTCGATCCCGCCACGCGTCCAGGGCAGGACTTTTTTGAGTGAGTCTTGAAGCGATTCGTAGTCGGCGGCGAGGCCGCTGAGCGCTACGAACATGAGTGCGACGGCAAAAGGATAAAAGTAGCGGGAGTCACTGGAAAGCTTGAAACGCTCAAGGAGAAATCCCACGCCGAAAAACAGGATGGCGACGGGGAGCAACCAGAAATAGAGTTTGCTATGGTCCTGGTTGAGCCATTCGATCAGGCCCATGCGGGCAAGAGTGATGGTGCACCATGCCGCGCCCATGATTGCGGTGACCAGAGAAAAAGCCGAGGACCGCGTATAGATGCGAAGCCAAGTGTACGCAGGCATCGAGAGCGCTACAGCCCACCACAATTGAATGTTGGTAATTTCCTTGAATTTTCCGGAGATGTTGTGAAGCAGTTCCCAATCGGGGTTGCTCGCGACAATTTCCCGGATATGATATTCGCCCATGGCGACGAGGAGCGCGATGGGGAGGAGCAGACAGAGCGCGAGGAGATGTGCGATGCCGTTGCGGAGCAGGCCCTTTTTCCAAAGGGCCAAACCTTGCCAGCCCGTCAGGGCCGCGACAGCGGAGGCGACAAAGACGCGCGGAGTGCCGGAGAGGCGGTCGAAATGAAAGAGGAACAGGAGAGCGGCGCCGGCGATGAGTATCCAAGCGCCGAGGTACAAGCTGACTTGCGGGAAAGTAAGGCGTCGGGCCTGCAGAATCCAGGCGTCTTCCCGTTCGACGAGACGCGCATACTGCTTACGAAAGCCCTCGAATTCGGCGTCAGAAAGAACCTCGTCACTGCGCCAGTTATCAATCTCGCGCAAGTGCTCATCGATTCTTCCCGAGACCAGATTGCCGTACGTTGTGGGGCTGGCGTGTATTTTTTCGCCGGCAAGAAAGCGTTCGAGATCGTCGGCCATTTCGCGGGCTGAGGCATAACGATTTTCGGGTTTCTTTTCGAGGGCTTTGAGACAGATGTCTTGCAGGTCGCCGGCAATGTCAGGGTTGAGACGGCGCGGCAAGATAGGGTCGCGCGTGCGAATGGATTGGAGCTGATTGGCGAGGGATCGCTCGGAAAACGGCAATTGTCCAGTGAGGGACTCGTAAAGAATGGTGCCGAGTGAAAAGATGTCCGTTCGCGCGTCGAGTTGCTGTGTCGCTGCAGTTTGTTCAGGCGAAAAATAGTTCGGGGTCCCGACGAGTTCGCCAAACGAGGTGAGGCGAAAATCGGAATCGGCATGGAGGGCGAGGCCGAAATCGAGCAGTTTGGGCTGAAGATCGGCGCTTACGAGAATGTTGGCTGGCTTCAAATCGCGGTGCAGAATTTGATGTTGATGCAAAACTTCGACCGCGAGGACGACTTTGCGCATTAATTCGACACGCTGGCGGATGGTGAGCGCGCGCGTGGCGTGAAAGAGGTCCGTACCTTCGACATATTCCATGACAAAGTGCGGGACTTCCTCGGAACCACCGAGGCTGAAAATCGAGACGATATTCGGATGGCTGATTTGAGCGAGCGCCCGCGCTTCCTGCATGAAACGCAAACGGATGGCGGAGTCGTTCGCGAATCGCGCGTTCAGCGTTTTGATGGCAACTTTGCGATTTAGACCTTCGTCCATGGCCAAAAAGACGCGGCCCATGCCCCCTGCTCCGATTTCGCTGAGAATTCGATGGCTGGAGAGCACTGGCGGAAGAGGCTCGGGTGTGTTTGCGCCGCGGGGAGGCGAAAACGTTTCACCCATCGCGTTTAGAGATTGGAGCAGCGGACGCAAATCCCGTTCGATCGAAGCGTGCTCGCGGCAGAAGGTGTCGACGTCGAGAAATTCTTCCTGCGAGGTGCGGTCCAAGTAGTTCGCGATCGCATCGGCTATGGCGCGGTCGCGATCGGACGGCGGCGATCCGTCGGGCAAATCCTCCTCATGGCGTGGATCGGATTTCGAATCGCTCATGTCGTTGCGCGCGGTTGTTCGAGTTCGCGGAAACGTTTTAGGGCGCGGTGAAGGAGCAACGCGGCGTCCTGGCGCGATTTGCCGATGCGTTCCGCAAACTCGGAGGTGGTGAGCCCTTCAAACTTTGTGACGAGAATTGCCTGACGATAAGCCGCGGGAAGTGCCTCGAGACTGCGGATCAACGCGTCGATCGTTTCGTTGCGCGCAAATATGCGGCTAGGAGTTTCGAAATGGACTGGATCAGCTCCTCGAGGATTGCTTTCCGACCGGAACGTGAGGAGATCTTCGGCGCGGCGTTTTTCACGGTTTTCGAAGCGGGCCGCGTCCACGATGGCGTTATCCGCTAGCCGTGAGAGCCACGCCATCAAGCTGCCCGGGTTTTGATAAGTGAACCGGTCGAGGGAGCGTGAGGCGTCGAAGAAAACGACTTGAACGACGTCGTCGACTTCCATGCGGGCGCGCAGATCAGCGCTCATTTTGTAGTAGACGAGAACAGCAAGTCTCCGCTGATATTTGCGAAAAATCAGACTGAAAGCGCTCTGCTCGCCGTCCTGGAAACGCTTAACGAGTTCAAATGTTGAGGTCTGGAGGTCCATGAACGGCGGTCACGACAGTGGAACGGGATGGCGGGTACTTTAGCGCCAAACGACAGCACGAGCAAGGGAACTACACAAGGCGTGAACGAGAATTAGCGAAGGTGCGGATTAATTTCGAGGTAGTCGAGGGCTGCTCGCTCGTCTTTGTCGGGCGTGCCTTCGATGCGAATCGCGTCGCCGAGGCGCAAGGAGACGTGCTGAATGCCGTGACGCGTGGAAGAGTCGCCGCCGATTTTTGTCGCAGGCAGCTGCAGATTTGCGACCCACTCGTCGATTAATTTGTCATTGATAAAAAAACGAAATTTGGATTCGCCATTATTTTGGTCAAAGTATTGAACGTCCAGGTCGTACACGCCGGAAGGTCCTTTGAATACGATTCCTGCCGAGCAAGTCTCTTGGGGCGATGCACACTCTATGGCCTTGCCGCCCGATGCGTTTTCCCAAGGCGTGACGGCGACAGGGGTGTAGCCAGTGAGTTGCATAGATTCGGCTTCAATGCGAGTAGCGTGATGGCCGACGCGGCCTTTCGCATCGGCGATTCCGGAAAGGCGCAAGAAATATTCACAAACGGCATCACGCCAGACGATGGCGTGGCCGGACTGGTATTCGAGGCGAGCGAGCGTTGGGGCGTAGCGGTCATTGTCGACCAGGCCTACCAGCGATTGCCATTGCCTGACGTAGTCACCTGCGCGCTGTGCACCTTCATAATGCGAATCGTAAATGTGCTGGATGACGGTTTTGCCGGAATGAAGGACGTAAGTGTAAGGGACGTGATGGAAAAAGAGGAGCAAGTCGTCGGGGGTCCTCGCCCGCGATTCGTAGAGTTGCGAAATGATCGGCGGATACTCGGCGACATAGCCTGTGCCGGTGGCGACCGTGCGATCCATACCGACACCGTCACGATCGGCGCGGTGCCACTGGCCCCAGCCGTTTTCTTCCGAAGATTCGATTCCGGGGCCATAGTGGCTGCCGAGAATGTCTGTGAGTGTCTGCATGCCGAGCGGACCGGTGTAACCTTCGTAGGTATGCCACGAGGACAGAAGCATCGAGGAGACCGTTTTCACGACTTTGGGATTACGGCCGAACGTGAGGACGGTCCACTCTCTTGCGATTTGTTCGGCGGTTAGATTGGGATTCCATGCAAGGCGCGCATACCCGTACAAGTTGGCCATGGCGAGAGGATGACCGAGCCAATTTTCGTCGAGTCCGACATTCACGACGGCGACGAAGCCGCCGACGGGCCGATGAAAAGTCTTTCCTGCGATGAGGTCCTTCACTACTGTCGTGACGCCGTTCGCTTGCAGGTCAAAGTCCAGGACTTCTTTCCACATCGGAATCAGAAAGCAGAGATGATGCTGCTGGCCGGTGTATTCCTGCGTGACTTGCAGTTCGATGGCTTCGTTCGTTTTTTCGAGGCCGCTGAGCAGCGGAGAAACCGGTTCGCGCGCCTGGAAATCGATCGGGCCATGTTTGATTTGGATGATGACGTTGTCTTCGAATTGCCCGTCGAGTGGATGGAAATTGTCGTAAGCAGCTTTGGCGCGGTCGTTTTTGGGATCACCCCAGTCGAGGTGATGATCGTAGACGAAAGCACGATAAAACACGATGCCATGATGCGACTTGAGAGCGCGGGCGATGACGTTCGCGGCGTCGGCGGGCGTCCGGCCATAGAAAGACGGACCGAGACGGCCCTCGGAATCAGCCTTGACGACGAAACCGCCGAAATCGGGAATGGCGGCGTAAATAGCCTCAGCTTTCTTGCGCCACCAATCGGCGACACCGGCATCGAGTGGATCGAATGTGTCGAGACCTCCGACTGCTTTGGGACTAGCAAGATCGACGGAAATCGAAAGTTGAATGCCCCAGGGACGAAAGACGTCAGCGACACGGACGAGTTGCGGCAGGTGATCCTCCTGGAGAACCCGCGTATCGGCGTTGACATTGTTGATGTTGTAGCCGTTGATGCCGACCGAGGCGAGGAGGCGGGCGTAAGCGGCGACGCGGGACAGATCGGTGCGCACGCTGCCGTTTTCGAAAAAGATAGAACGGCCGGCGTAACCGCGTTCGATGCGGCCATCGAGATTGTCCCACTGATCGATCCAACGGATGGGAGCGTAAGGTTGCTGGAACTCGTTGAGGCGAGCAAGCGATTCGCCGCGCGCGATTTTGTTGAGAAGAGCGAAGACGCCGTAGAGGACGCCGCGGTCGTTGGTGGAGGTGACGACGAGATTTTCGCGACCGCCGATCGACAGAGCGGTGAGCCAGAAGCCGTCGGGGCTAAGATCGGCCGGTGGGCGCAGACCTGCGATGGAATTCTGCAGTGCGGAGATTGTTCCGAGAAGGAACGCGGGCTGATTGGAAGTTTGTGTCTGGGTGGTAAGAGTGCGGCCGAGAACGCCACGAATGCCGCGGACGAATTCATCACGCGAAGAAATCAACATCGCGGAATCACAGCGGCAAACGACAGTTGATGGCAGCGCGTCATACTGACGCACCGCTTGGGAATCGATGCGAGCATAACGAAGCCATGCTTCGACGCCCGATTCGGCGCGGAGAGACGATGTAAGCGCCGTGCAAAATATTGGAAACAGAAAGATTGAGGTGAGGAGGACGCGGCGATTCAAAGAACTACCTCGATCAAGCGGAATGTGCGCGATGCTCAGACGCGGATGGCAACGCAAGTCCGAGATAATGTTCGGCGTTGGCGAAGCAAATATTTTTGACCATCGAGCCGACAAGGTTCAGATCGTCTGGAAGTTCGCCGCTTTCGATTTCGCGGCCACAGAGGTCGCAAAGCACGCGGCGGAAATATTCATGGCGCGGGAAAGACATGAAGGAGCGCGAATCGGTAAGCATGCCGATGAAGCGCGAGAGAAGTCCGTTGTTGGACAGGGCGTTGAGTTGCCACTCGATCGCTTCCTTTTGATCGAGAAACCACCATCCACTTCCAAACTGGATTTTCCCGGCGACCGAGCCATCCTGAAAATTTCCGATGGCGCTAGCGAAAACGTAATTGTCGGCGGGATTGAGGTTGTAGACGACCGTCTTTGGCAGCGCGTTTTCGCGGGTGAGCAGGTCGAAGTATGACGACAGCGCCGCAGCCTGATCCCAGTCACCGATGGAATCAAAACCCGTGTCGGGGCCGACGGTTTGAAGCGCGCTCGAATTCGTGTTACGCAGCGCGCCGAGATGAAGTTGTTTCGTCCAGCCCTTTTCCGCGTCGATACGGCCGAAGAAAAGCATCAGGAACGAAGCGAACCGTTCGAACTCGGCCGGAGAAGCGGCCGCGCCGGTTAGTGCGTTGTCGAAGATCGCCGCGGCCGCCGATTCGGTACACGGCGTAGCGTATGCGTGAGGAAGGCCGTGATCGGAAAGTTTGCAGCCAGCGGTTGCGAAGGCGTCGTGGCGATTCTTCAGTGCTGAAAGAAATTCGGAAAAAGTCGAAACGGGATTGTTGCTTGCAACGCGAAGGCACTGGAGCCACGGGAGAAACGCCCGTGGCTCGTCAACGCGAAGCGCTTTGTCTGGCCGAAAAGTCGGAAACACGCGGAAGCCGAGGGATTGCGCGTTGATAGCTTTGTGATGGCTGAGGTCGTCGCACGGATCGTCGATGGTGCAAACAGCGCGCAGCTTGAACTTGCGCAAGATGCCATGGCCGGAAAGATCGTCAGTCTGCAAACGGGAGTTGGCGTGATCCCATACGGATTTTGCGTTGGATTCGTTGAGCAGCTCCGAGATGTCGAAATAACGTTTCAGTTCAAGATGGGTCCAGTGAAAGAGGGGATTGCGGAGGGTGCCGGGAACGGTACGCGCCCACGCAAGAAATTTTTCATAAGGCGAGGCGTCTCCGGTGCAGAAACGTTCAGCAACGCCGTTGGCACGCATGGCGCGCCATTTGTAGTGGTCGCCGGCAAGCCAGATTTCGAAGAGATTCGCAAATTTGCGATTTGTGGCGATGTCGGATACGGAAAGGTGGGAGTGGTAATCGAGGATGGGCTCGCGTTCCGCAAATTCGTGATAGAGCGTCTGCGCCGCTTTTGAATGTAGCAGGAAATCATCGTGGATGAAGTCCATCAACGCGCTCCGAGCAAGGCCGTTCGCAATCTCGCGACGATTATAATAGCTGAATCGCGGCCCAAGTATTTGCGAATTGGCGGCTTGTGGTTCAGCGAGTGCCCGTCAGAATATCAATGGTGAGCTGATCGAGACGTTCGTAGGGAAGACGCTTCTTCATCATCGCGTCCTTGTCGAACACGTGGCTGAGCAAAGCTTTGGCATTCGCCTTGGAATACTTGTTCGTTTTTGGCAAATCCGTGCCGCCGGAATTGATCTCCTTGAGGATATTTTGGATTTCCTTGTCGGAATTCCAGCGAGCGGCTTTGTCTTTCAGAATTAAATACGTCCGCATGCAGCCGCGGGCAAAATCTTTGACACCCTCGTAGTCTTCCGTGCGATAGGCGTGTGCGTCGAAGTGGCGCGAGCCGTCGTAACCGACGTCTTCCAGAAATTTTACAAGAAAGAAGGCGGACTTTGGATTGGATGAACCGAAACGGAAATCCTGGTCGTAGCGGCCAGGCGCCTGATCGTTAAGATCAATGTGAAAGAGTTTACCGGCTTCCCACGCCTGTGCGACGCCGTGCATGAAATTCAGTCCAGCCATAGTTTCGTGCGCGACTTCGGGATTGACGCCGACCATTTCCGGGTGGTCGAGCGTGGGAATGAAGCCGAGGTAGTGCCCGGTGGTCGCCATATAGATGTCGCCGCGCGGCTCGTTTGGTTTTGATTCAAGGGCGAAGCGGTACTTGTAGCCTTGCTCGATGTTGTATTCGCAAAGAAAATTAACGGCTTCGCGAAGGCGTTTGACCGCTTCGTCGGCACGTCGGCAGGCGTCCGTTTCGGTTCCTTCGCGTCCGCCCCAGAGAACAAAGACTTTTGCACCGAGCTCGGCGCCGAGATCCATGGCCCGCATCGTTTTTTGCAACGCGTACGCGCGAACTTCCGGATCGTTTGCAGTGAAGGCGCCGTCGCGAAACACCGGGTGAAAGAAGAGAGACACGGTGGCCATGGGAACGACGAGACCGGCGTTTTTGCAAGCGCGTTGGAAGTCGCGAACGATGATGTCGCGCTCCGTTGGCGTGGCGTCAATTGGCACGAGATCGTTGTCGTGGAGATTTACGCCCCAGGCACCGACTTCGCCAAGCATAGCGGCGATCTCAATCGGAGAGATCGGCGGACGGACGAAATCGCCAAAGGGGTCGCGGCCTCGGTTGCCGACCGTCCAAAGCCCAAACGTAAATTTGTGCTCCGGCTTCGGTTGAAACTGGGCAGCGCTCATGAGGGTCTCCGGGTCAATTATCGAAAAACAGAATCGTCAAAATTGACGCCATAAATGCGGCGGCGCAAAAATCTTTACCGTTAACGTTAACGGCCGTGTATAGTACCACGCGCCCGAGCGAATGCAAGGGCCATGAATTCCGGGAGGTTGTGGCGTGAGAGATGGCGGACGAGTTCGGCTAGCGATTCTTGCAGTGTTGGCGAACGTTTTCGCCCTAGCGGCGAGTTACGCGCCAGCAGCCGCGCAGGAAGCGGCCGCATACAAGAATCCAAAGCTTTCCATCGAGCAGCGCGTTGCTGATTTGCTGGCGCGGATGACGCTCGAAGAGAAACTGGCGCAGATCGAGAGCGCGTGGGGAAATGGCTCATTTGTACGAGAGACCCAGCCGTTCCTTGTAGATGAAAAAGGCGCCTTCCTTCCGGAGCGTGCGCAAATCACGCTCAAGAATGGATTGGGCCAGGTTTCTCGCCCGAGCGAGCATCCCGGCGGAAGCGGCGGGCCGCGCGAAATGGCGGAACTGACGAACGCGATTCAGAAATGGGTGAAAGAGAACACGCGGCTGGGAATTCCAGTCATGTTCCATGAAGAGTGTTTGCATGGTCATGCCGCGCCGAGGGGAACCGCATTTCCGGCGGCGATCGGGCTCGCATCGACTTGGGACGAAGCGTTGATTCATGAGGTGTTTACTTCGGTAGCGGCCGAAGTGAGGGCACGTGGCGCGCAGGAGTGCCTCGCGCCGGTGCTGGATTTAGCGCGCGATCCGCGATGGGGACGCACGGAAGAAACGTACGGCGAAGATCCATATCTTGTGACGCACATTGGTTTGGCGGCGATTCGGGGATTCCAGGGCGACGGCGCAACGATTGATAAATCTCACGTGATGGCAACCGCGAAGCATTTTGCCGTGCATGGGCAGCCAGAGGGCGGGACGAACGTCAGTACGGGAAACTATTCGGAACGCATGGTGCGTGAATATTTTCTAAAGCCGTTCGAGGCTGCCGTGAAGCAGGGACACGTCCAGACGCTCATGGCGTCCTACAACGAGATCGACGGCATTCCTGCGCACAGCAACAAGCATCTCCTCGATGACATTCTGCGACATGAGTGGGGATTCGACGGGCTGGTCGTGTCCGATTATTTTGGAATTGCGGAACTGCAGAGGGTACATCACGTTGTGGCGGATAACGTAGCGGCGGCAAAACTTTCGCTGGAATCGGGAGTGGACATCGAGCTGCCATTTGCCGATGCGTTTCCGAGTTTACGGGAGCAGGTTCAGCAAGGGAAAGTCTCGCAAGCGATGGTCGACCGCGCTGCGGGACGCGTATTGCGGGCGAAATTTGTGGCGGGCCTTTTCGACGACCCGTTTGTCGATCCTTCGTACGCCGAGAAGATTACGAACTCGCCCGAGCATCAAAAACTGGCGTTACAGGCGGCCCATGAATCCATTGTGCTGCTTAAGAATCAGAATAATTTACTGCCGCTGAACAGCCCGAAGTATAAGCGGGTTGCCGTGATTGGTCCGAACGCCGGCGCCTTGCACCTTGGCGGATACAGCAGTAAGCCAGGCCGTGGCGTGAGTATTTTTCAGGGCATAAAAGAAAAGCTCGGATCGAACGCGGAGGTTCTCTTCGCCGAGGGCTGCAAGATTACAGAAAGTCAGCCCGAATGGGACGCAGACAAGGTTGTGTTAGGCGATGCGGCGTTGAATGCAAAGCGAATCGCTGAAGCCGTCGGCGTCGCAAAAAAGGCGGACGTCATTATTTTAGTACTTGGAGAAAACGAACAAACGTCGCGCGAGGCCTGGGCGAAGAATCATTTGGGAGACCGGCAAAGTCTGGATTTGCTTGGGAATCAAGATGAGCTGGCAAAGCAGATTCTGGCGACAGGAAAACCGACGGTGGCTTTGCTGCTGCACGGACGGCCGAACTCGATCAACTACATCGCGGAAAATGTGCCGGCGATTTTAGACGGCTGGTATCTCGGGCAAGAAGGCGCGGCAGCGGCCGCGGATGTGCTCTTCGGCGATTACAATCCGGCCGGGAAGTTGCCGATAACCGTGCCTCGATCGGTCGGGCAGCTTCCCGATTACTACTACCAGAAGCCATCCGCCAAACGAGGATTTGTGGATGGCTCGGTTTTGCCGCTCTTTCCATTTGGATGGGGACTGAGCTACACGACTTTTAAATATTCGAACCTACGCTTGGCCCAGGACGCCATCGGCCCGGAAGGACAAACGACGGTCACAGTGGACGTGACGAATTCGGGCGCGGTTCGCGGCGACGAAGTGGCACAACTTTATATTCATCAGACGGTGAGTCTGGTGACTCGTCCGGTAAAGGAATTGCGTGGATTCAAGCGAGTTTCGTTGAATCCGGGCGAAACAAGAACGGTGGAGTTCACACTGGGACCCGACGAACTTTCCTACCTGAATCGCGATATGAAGCGGGTCGTCGAGCCCGGAACATTTGAGGTTATGGTTGGCGGAAACTCCGTCGACCTGATCACCACGATGCTGAATGTGGTAAATCGCTAGATAAACTTGGGGACATTTGGATACAATGCGGCGTCCTGCAACAGAACATGCAACGCAACTGAAGGGGCAACAGTAGGATTGTAAGCGTTTGCTCTGGTCAAACGAATTTTGGTGGTCGCACAGAAAGCGGAGCGAGGTGGATAGGACGAAATGACTCTTCTATTGGCATCGGTAGCGGGGCATCTGGTTCAGCTGTCGAAAATCGACTTGCTCATCATTGTCTTCTACTTTGCGCTCGTGCTGGCCATCGGTTTCTATTTAAAGGGCCGCGCGAACACCAGCGAAGACTTCTTCATGGCTGGGCGCGATATGACGGCGTGGGTGGCTGGCCTCAGTTTCTTGTCGGCGAATCTTGGCGCGCTCGAATTGATGGGCTGGGCCGGTTCGGCGTATCAATATGGGATTCTGGCGACGCACTGGTATTGGATTGGCGCGATTCCCGCAATGTTGTTTCTCGCGCTCGTGATGATGCCGTTCTACTACATTTCAAAAACGCATTCTGTGCCGGGGTACTTGAAGCTGCGATTCGGAGAACCAGCTCGCGCAGTGTCCGCTGTGTCTTTCGGATTGATGACCGTGTTGATGAGCGGCGTGAACATGTTCGCAATGGCGAAGGTCATGCAACTTGTGCTCGGCTGGGACATCAACGTAAGCATTTGGCTGTCCGCGGGAACCGTCGCGATTTACGTGGCACTCGGCGGATTGCGATCCGCGATCTTCAACGAAGTCTTGCAGTTCTTTTTGATTTGGGCCGGCGCCTTGCTGATTCCGATTCTTGGTTTGTATGAAGCGGGCGGATGGCACAACCTGAAAATCCTGATCGCTCAGCGAGCGTCCGAGCAATACGTTCACTTGTGGGCCGGGCTGGGTTCGTTTACCGGCAATCCGATGGGAATTCACTGGACCGGAATTGTCTTTGGTCTCGGCGCGGTGATTTCCATGGGCTATTGGACCACCGATTTTCTCGTTGTTCAGCGCATTCTGTCCGCAAAGGACATCCGAAGCGCGGAAATGGCGCCGATTATCGGAGCGGGTTTTAAAATGCTCGTTCCACTGATCGTCATTTTGCCGGGCCTGCTTGGCCTCGGTTTGCTGCCGGAAAAGCTGGTGCCGGAATCCATGGTGGGAGCGACGGGAGCGCACAGTTACAACGACGTGTTGCCGCTGATGCTCGCGCGATATTGCGGACCAGGATTGCTCGGGCTTGGAATAACAGCGTTGATCGCCGGCTTCATGTCCGGTATGGCGGGAAACGTGACTGCGTTTACGACCGTTTGGACGTACGACATCTATCGGCCGCTGGTCCACAGCAAAGGCAGCGATAGCCACTATGTGAGCATGGGCCGCTGGACGACGGTCATTGGCGTCTTGATCAGCATCGGCACCGCGTATCTCGTGATGCAGTTCGCAAGCATCATGGACTACGTACAAGCGCTGTTCAGCTTTTTCATTGCGCCGTTGTTTGGCACCGTTGTTCTGGGGATGCTTTGGAAACGCGCGACGGGACTCGGCGGATTTTTGGGATTGCTGTGCGGCACGCTTTCTTCGATAGGCATGTGGGCGTGGGTGAAAATCGATCCGACCGCTTTGCGCTACGTCGCGTTGTCTGAACACGCCAAGGCCCTGGCGCAGGACATGTACCAGGCGCTGTGGTCGTTTGTCGTCTGCGTGATCGTGACGGTAGTGGTCAGTCTGGCGACGAAGGCAAAAACAGACAGCGAATTGCAAGGGCTGGTTTACGGACTGACGAAAGTGCCGTCGGTCGGAAACGTGGCCATATATCAGAAGCCGCTGTTTTGGGCGGGCATTGTCGTCGTAATTTTCTTCGCGCTGAATATTTATTTCCGGTAGGAGGAGGCTCAATGATGATTTCGATCTGGTTCTTTATCGGAGTATCGCTGCTATTCAACGGCCTTCTCATCATGGGTGCCGGGCTGTACGAGTTGCAGCGCCCGCCCGTACACCAAGTGGTTCTCTATTCAGCGCATGCGCCGATTTGGTGGGGCGGATTGCTCGCGCTGATTGGGCTTATCTACTGCGTCGTGTACCGTCCCAAGAAGGCCGTTTGAGCAGCGTCCTCTATTTTGCGGCGTTGCTGGCGTCTATGCTGCGAAGCGCCGGATAGATCCGGCGATATACCGCGTAATTCCTCTGCATTGTTTTTGAAGCTTCGGCTCGTGGGGCGACTTTTGTTGCGACGCGAACAACCGCGTCGCAAGCATCGTCCACCGAACTCCAATGACGGGCTCCGACGGCGGCTAGAATCGCGGCTCCATACGCTGCACCTTCTTCCGCTTCCACTAATTCGACTTCATGCGCGTAGACGTCAGCCTGAATTTGACGCCAGATCGCCGAACGCGCGCCTCCACCGCCTAGTCGAATTTTCGTAACCGGCACTCGCATCTCTTCAAAAATAGAAAACGTATCTTTGAGGCTGAACGCAACGCCTTCTTGAATCGCGCGGATGATATGTGCTCGCGTGTGTGACGCCGAGAGGCCAACGAGCGCGCCGCGGACGTTTGGATCGAGATGCGGCGTCCGCTCTCCCATCAGATACGGAGCCCAGAACAGTCCTTCCGAGCCGGCAGCAACTTTGGTGGCTTCGTCTGACAGGCGCTCGTAAGGATCTCGCCCGTCGTCTTTTCCTGCGCCGAACTGGTCTCGGAACCAGCGAAGCGAAAGTCCCGCCGATTGCGTCACGCCCATCACATGCCAGCGTCCGGGAATCGCGTGGCAAAACGTGTGGATGCGGCCTTGCGGATCGAGAGCGGGCCGATCCGTCGCCGCAAACACGACGCCAGATGTTCCGATGGTCGCGCTAACGACGCCCGCACGAACAATTCCCATTCCGACCGCGCCTGCGGCCTGGTCACCCGCGCCGGCAACAACCGGTGTGCCAATCTTCAAACCAGCCGCTTCCGCGCCTTCTCTTGAAAGCTTTCCGCAGACATCCGGGGATTCGTAAAGGGACGGGAGCCATTCCTTCGGAATCTTCGCGCCATGCAAGACTTCGGAGGACCAACGCCGGTTGGTGACGTCGAGCATCAGCGTGCCCGATGCGTCGGCCATGTCAATCGCGCGGTCGCCGGTCAGACGATAGCGAATGTAGTCCTTGGGAAGCATGACGTGGCGGATGCGAGCCCAATTTTTCGGCTCGTTGTCGCGTACCCACAGAAGTTTGGTGAGCGTGAAATTGGTGAGCGGCGGATTGCACGTGAGTTGAATGATTTGCGCCAAGCCAAATGTTTGTTCGAGATCTTTCGATTGTTTTTCAGTACGTTGGTCACACCAGATGATGGCGGGGCGGATGACTTTTCCAGTTTCGTCGAGCATCACGGCGCCGTGCATTTGGCCGGAAAAGCCGATGCACGCAATGTCATCGGGTTTTGCTTCTAGCTGGGCGACGGCTTTCTTCACCGCGATACCGCACGCGCGCCACCAATCGAGAGGATCCTGTTCGGCCCACCCGTTTTCCGGCGAGGCAAATGCCTGATGTTCTTCGGTGCCGGAAGCCACAACGCGGCCGCCGTGATCCATAAGTAGCGCTCGCGTACCGCTGGTTCCTACGTCGATTCCCAGGAAGAGTTGAATGGCCGGCCTCCGGTGAAATGAATGCGAAGCGCGAACTATATTTTGCGCACCCGCCCCGGTGTCAAGAGGGAGTTTTCTGGCTTCCGGGTCGTCGCCCATTCACGGCGCGAGACAAAATCGCCCGGCAAGCGTATCTTCTTTCGGGCACAC
>DATLVG010000166.1:0-5496 GCA_035577625.1 Candidatus Dormiibacterota bacterium | reverse complement strand
GCGGGCGCAGGCGAGCATCGTGACCGGGAGCTCGGGGATCATCGGCATGTGAATGGTGACGCGGTCGCCGGCTTTGAGGCCGCAAAAATCGCGGAGCATGGCGGCGGTTTCATTTACGCGAATGTAAAGCTCGCGATAGGTGAGGACCTGCGGTGCTTCGTGTTCGGGTTCGGGCACGAAGATGAAGGCAGCTTTGTTTTTGTGCTCGGCAAGATGACGGTCGACGCAGTTGTAGGAGGCATTGAGTTTGCCACCGACGAACCATTTCCAGAAGGGAGGGTGAGAAGTGTCGAGCGTCTTGTTCCACCTTTTGTCCCAGTCGAGAAGATTGGCGTAGTGGTCAAAACATTGCGGGAAATTCTTCTCGGAGAATTTTTTGACGAAGGACGGGTCGGCGAGATTCGCTTGGGCTTTGAATTCCTTCGTCGGGTGGAAATATTCCTCTTCTTTCCAGTGGACGGCGATTTGTGCTTCGGTGGGTTCTTTCGCGCTCGCAGCTTTGGAGCGGTAAGGGCGCGAGTTCGGTTTTGTCTTGGGCACGAGAGGGTTCTCCGGACGGAGATTTTAGCAGCGGTGCGTATCGAGAGGGAATCGGGGAGCAAAAAAAAGTAACGGCAAGCAAAGCCAGACGGGTGCCCATCTCTTCAACACGGTCCAGAACAGTACATTTGGCAAAGCTATTGGGTTCATCGATCCCACGAGGAGCGTGTTGCCGTGACGCCGCCGCGCGGAAGGAGAGATGTACTATACTGCCGGTGGGGAGAGATGATGCGAAGCAAAGTGCAGAGCGGGCCGCGGCCGGAGACGGAGTACCTGAAAGCGCTGGGAGAGCGGGTGCGGTCGGAACGCGCGCGGCGCGGCGTGACGAGGAAGGAGCTGGCGAAGAGCGCTTATGTCTCGGAGCGGTTCCTGGCGCAACTGGAAACGGGACACGGGAACATTTCGATTATTCGCTTGAGAAGGATCGCGCATGCGCTCGAATTGGGCGTGGAACGGCTGGCGCAGGAGAGAAATGGAGAGGTGCCGGAAATCGCGGGAACGATTGCGCTGCTGGAGAAACTGAAGCCGGAAGAGCGGCGGCGAGCGCAGTCGATGCTGCTGGAAAAATTTGGCGTGAAGAGCGAAGAGGAACGGCGCGGGCGCGTGGCGCTGGTTGGATTGCGCGGTGCAGGGAAGTCCACCTTGGGGGCGCTGCTTGCGGAGCGCATGGGGGCGCCGTTTATTGAACTGGACCGGCGCATTGAGCAGGAGAGCGGCGTGAAGTTGGGCGCGGTGTTTGATTTGTACGGGCCAGCGGGATTCCACCGAATGGAACGCGAGGCGCTGGAGCGCGTGCTGGAGACGAATGAACGATTTGTGTTGGCGACGGGCGGAAGCATTGTGAATGAGCCGGAAACGTTTTCACGACTTAGGAGCGCATGCTACACCGTCTGGCTGAAAGCGAAGCCTGAGGACCACATGCAACGGGTGATTGCGCAGGGAGACAAACGGCCGATGGCGGGAAGCCAGTGGGCGATGGCAGATCTGCGGAAGATTTTAGCCGGGCGGGAGCCGTTGTATGAAAAGGCGGACGCAAGCTTGAATACCAGCGGAAAGACCCTGAAGCAGGCGGCCGCGGAGCTGATGGCGGTGGTGAAAGCGAGGTAAGAATGGCAAATTTTGTGACATGCAGTATATTGCTTATTGATGGCGATGCTACACGATATAGTACACTGACAAAATGCGAGTGAGCGAAGGGAAGAGGCGTGTATGCCGGAAGTGATGGAAAAACAGATGGTTCTCTTTGACGCGACGCCGGAGAGCTATCGGCACTGGAAGTTGAAGGTAAAAGGGCGCGTGGCGACGCTGCTAATGGACGTGAATGAGGATGCGGGACTGAGGCCTGGGTACAAGCTGAAGCTGAATTCGTATGACTTGGGCGTGGACATCGAACTGCATGACGCGTTGCAGCGGATTCGGTTTGAGCATCCGGAAGTGGCGTGCGTGGTGATTTCGAGCGCGAAAGAAAGGATGTTTTGCGCGGGCGCGAATATTTACATGCTGGGAATTTCGTCGCACGGGTGGAAGGTAAATTTTTGCAAGTTTACGAACGAGACGCGGAACGGAATGGAAGATTCGAGCCGAAATGACGGACTGAAATTCTTGGCGGCGCTGAACGGGACAACGGCAGGCGGCGGGTACGAGTTGGCGCTGGCGTGCGACGAAATTGTGCTGGTCGATGACCGGTCGAGCGCGGTGAGTTTGCCGGAGACGCCGCTGCTGGGCGTGCTGCCGGGAACCGGCGGGCTCACGCGGGTTGTGGATAAGCGAAAGGTGCGGCGGGATTTGGCGGATCTGTTTTGCACGAATGCGGATGGCGTGAAAGGCGAACGCGCGAAGCAATGGGGATTGGTGGATGAGATTGCGGTGCCGGCAAAGTTTGTCGCGCTGGTGCAAGAACGAGCGCAGAAGTTGGCAGCCGAATCAACGAGAGGCACAAATGCGAAAGGGATTCGGCTAAATGCTTTGCAGAGAAAGATTGATGATGCCGGATACCACTATGAACACGTCGACGTGATGTTTGATCGAGCGGCGAGGACGACAACAGTGAAGGTGCGCGGCCCGCGCGGCGTTCAACCCAACAGCGCGGAACAGCTTCACGGTCTGGGCGATGCGTGGTGGCCGCTGGCGATGGCGCGGGAGTTCGACGACGCGATCCTGTTATTGCGCACGAACGAACCGGAGCTGGGGCTGATTTTGTTCAAGACGGAAGGCGATCCGAATGCGGTGGTGGCAAGCGACGCGCTGATGACGGCACTTCGCGAGGATTGGCTGGTGCGAGAGACGATTGGGTTGTTGAGGCGGACGCTCGCGCGGTTGGATGTGAGCTCGCGAAGCATGTTCACGATGATCGAGCCGGGATCATGTTTTGCGGGGACGTTGTTTGAATTAGCGTTAGCGGCAGACCGGAGTTACATGCTGGCGGCCGCGGAAGATAAAGCAACGCTACCGAAGATTTCGCTTTCGAGGATGAATTTTGGATTGTTGCCGATGGTGAATGGCACGGGGCGGCTCGCGGCGCGATTTCACGACGATGCGAAAAAGTTGGATGAGCTGAAGAAATTGTGCGGGCAACAACTTGGCGCAGAGGACGCACTGGAAACCGGGCTAGTGACCGTGGCACCGGACGATTTGGATTGGGAAGACGAAATTCGAATTGCGATAGAAGAGAGGGTGAGCTTGTCTCCGGATGCTTTGACGGGATTGGAAGCGAGTTTGCGCTTTGCCGGAAATGAGAATTTGCTGACGAAAATTTTTGGACGGCTTTCGGCTTGGCAGAACTGGGTTTTTATCCGGCCTAATGCGACGGGTGAGCAGGGCGCGCTGAAGATTTTTGGAAAGGGATCGAAACCCAAATTTGATTGGGAAAGAGTGTAGAGATGGAATCGAACTATCACGACCGGATTCCAAACAATGTGGACTTGGGATCAAACCGGACATTGCAGCGAGCGCTGGAACATTGGCAACCGGAGTTTTTGAATTGGTGGCACGGTTTGGGGCCGAGCGACTTCAATGCGGCGGAAGTGTATTTGCGCACGGCGATTTCCGTGGATACAAAGGGCTGGGCGACGTTCGGCTACGTGAAGATGCCGGACTATCGCTGGGGAATTTTTTTGGCGGAGCCAGAGACGGACCGGAAGATTGGGTTTGGAGACAACTTTGGACAAACGGCGTGGCAGCAGGTGCCGGGCGAACATCGCTCGACGCTGCGGCGGTTGATTGTGACGCAGGGCGACACGGAGCCCGCTTCCGTCGAACAGCAACGATTACTTGGACACACTGCGCCATCGCTCTACGACTTGCGGAATCTATTTCAGGTGAACGTGGAAGAAGGACGGCATTTGTGGGCGATGGTGTATTTGCTGCACGCGTATTTTGGACGAGACGGCCGCGAAGAAGCGGAGGAGCTGCTGGAGCGGCACTCGGGCGATGCGGATAAACCAAGAATTTTGAGCACGTTCAATGAGCCGATCAGCGACTGGCTGAGCTTTTACATGTTTACGTATTTCACCGACCGCGACGGCAAGTTTCAGCTGAAGTCGCTGGCGGAATCGAGCTTCGATCCGCTTTCGAGAACGTGCCGCTTCATGTTGACCGAGGAAGCGCACCACATGTTCGTGGGCGACACGGGAATCGGGCGGGTGATTAAGCGAACGATTGAGGTGATGAAGGAGTTAGCGACGGATGATCCGGTGGCGATGCGAAAGGCCGGAGCGATCGATTTGCCCACGATTCAACGGTATTTGAATTTCTGGTTCAGCTCATCACTGGATTTATTTGGCGGCGATTCGTCGTCAAATGCGGCTTCGTATTTTGCGAATGGATTGAAGGGTCGACCGGATGAGGAGCGCTATGAAGATCACCTGGCGGCGGAGCAAGCGCATACGCTGGAGCTGCCGGACGGAAAAGGCGGCGTGCGGAGTGAACAGATTCCGATGCGGAATGCGATGAACGAAGTGGTAAGGGAATCGTACGTGCGGGATTGCGAAAAAGGATTGGGACGCTGGAATAAATTGCTCGAGGACAGCGGATATCCACAGCGAATGTTTTTGCCGAGTCCGCGGTTTCGGAGGACGGTTGGGAGTTGGGCGAATATTCCAACGGATTTGGACGGGAAGCCGATCAGCACCGAAGAATTTGCGGCGCGGCAAACGGAATGGCTGCCGACGGAAGGCGACCGCGCGTATGTGCGGAGTCTGATGAAGGGCGTGTTCGAACGTGGCAAGATGGCGGGGTGGATTGCGCCACCAGAACGCGGGATCAACACTAAGCCGACCGATTTTGAGTACGTGTTACTGCACTGATTGCGCCGGCGCGCGGCGCCGCGAGGGGCGAATGCGCTCTGAGTCGCTCTCAAGAAAAATAACACGATCTGGCGTGCGAGGGTCTGCAAACCCGTCGCGCCCCACGCCGTCTGCGGTTCGGGGAAGCTTTCGCGCTTGATTTGGTTTTGCGATGCGCTAATTGCTCGGCTGGCGCCCGCAGTCTGTGACGAAACGGCCATTTGGTTCTGTCGAGGAGCTTTGAGACTTAATTCCCCGGCGCGCTCAACACTTTGCCATGCCTCGAGTTCCTTGAGGAACGCGTAGACCGAACTACCGCGACCGTGGTTGTGCCGGTGGACCGGAAGTTTCTCGGTTCTTTCCCACCGTTGAGCGCAGCGGATGGAACAACTGAAGTGAGACGCAATCCCCATCCATCCGTGCAAGCCCTGTTTTGTGGCGTTCATTTCTGTTCCTCCTGCCGGAACAGCTGGGTTTCATCGGAAAACGTGCCATCGTCCGCGTGGAAATAAAGAAAACTCTGTATGTCTTCGGTTGTGCCGGTTAGCAGCAGCATCCCCTGAGTTTCCTGGTACGGGATGTCCACGAGTTTCTGTTTGAGCTGTTTTTTGAGCCACGCGCCGCTCAAGAAGGAGAGTTGAACAGAATCCCGGTGCAGTTCCACGCGCGCGAT
>DATLVG010000165.1:0-34009 GCA_035577625.1 Candidatus Dormiibacterota bacterium | reverse complement strand
TTGACAACGATCCGTTTTGCCTCTCCCGCAACCCCTTTCTTTTGATAACCATCTGGATTGCCTATGTGTGGGATTCGGCTCCAGTCAGTCCGCCTCTCCACTCGTCTACTCTCTGGCAAAAGAGCGAAACGCATCTCTCATCTTTTCAACCACTTGCGCACTCTTTGCACAAAACAAGCCCCAAAGAATCGCACCTAACGCCTTTCCTTTCATGGCGTTGCGCCTTATTGAGCAAAACAATGAGGGCGCGTGCCCCTTCCGCTACCTTCCAATGCCTGTTTCTTGCCTATGCTATTCTTCCTTTTCCACTTTCGGAAAGTGAGCCCTGCATGACCGCACGCGTCCTCGATGGACTCAAAATCCGCGACCAGATTTTCGTCGAACTGAGGGACGAAATCTCGCACCTCCACGCCCAAGGCATCCGCCCCGGCCTCGCCGCCGTCCTTGTTGGGGAAAATCCTGCCTCCCAGCTTTACGTCAAAAGCAAAATCGCCGCCTGCGAACAGCTCGGCCTCGCCAGTTGGCTGCATACGCCGCTCGCTGCTTCTACCACCGAATACATGTTAAAACTCGTCGACGATCTCAATCGTGACGACAACATCGACGGCATCCTCGTCCAGCTTCCCCTTCCCAAACAGGTCGATACGAAAAGAGTTCTCGAAGCCGTCGACCCCGCAAAAGACGTCGACGGATTTCATCCCGTCAGTCTTGGCAAACTCGTCAGCGGCCGCGAAGGCCTCGTCGCCTGCACTCCCGCCGGCTGCATGGAAATCCTTCGCCGCAACAATATTCCCATCGAAGGCGCCAACGCCGTCGTCCTCGGCCGCAGCGACATTGTTGGTAAACCGATGGCGCTCCTCCTCATGCATGCCAACGCCACCGTCACTATTTGCCATTCCAAAACGCGCGATCTTCCCGACGTCGTGCGTCGCGCGGACATCGTCGTCGCCGCCATGGGTAAAGCAGGCTACGTCCAAGCCGATTGGCTGAAGTCTGGCTCCGCGGTCATCGACGTCGGTACGAACAAAGTCACTGACGCCGCTGAAGCCGAATCGCTCCTTAAAAATTTCCCGCAACGCCTCGCTAAATTCCGCGAAAAAGGCTCCGTCCTTGTCGGCGACGTTCATCCCGACGCCATCAATACCGCAGGCGCGCTCACGCCCGTTCCCGGCGGCGTCGGCCCCATGACCATCACCATGCTCATGTCCAACACCGTCAAGGCCGCTCGCCTCCGCCGCGCCCGTGGTGCGCTCGGAGCGTCTTTGTAGTGGCGGGGCTTCATACCCGTTCTTTTGTCTTTCCTTTTATGCTGAAACTAGGCCTAACCGGGGGAATCGCCAGCGGCAAGAGTTTCGTCGCGGCCCGCTTGCGTGAAATGAACTTTCGCGTTCTTGACGCCGATCAACTCGGCCACAAACTCCTCGAGCACGATGAATCTGCCTACCAACCGGTCTTGGAAGAATTCGGCAGCGAAATTTTGCGGCCAGATAAATCCATCGACCGTAAAAAACTCGGCGTAATCGTTTTTGCCGATACGCAAAAGCTCGCCCGACTCAATTCCATTCTTCACCCGCGCATCGAAAAAGCGATGCGCGTGCAATTCACACAGTGGGAAAACGAAAATCCGCATGATCCCGTTTTCGTGGAGGCGGCGCTGCTCATCGAAGCCGGCATGCACAAGCGTCTCGATGGCTTGGTCGTAACCTCGTGCAAACCAGAACAGCAAATTGAGCGCCTCGTCGCGCGCGGCCTCACCGAAACCGAAGCCCGCCGCCGCATCGCGCTCCAGCTGCCCAATGACGAGAAACTCAAACTCGCTACTTACGCGATTGATACGTCCGGAACCATGGAAGACACGCAAGTTCAGCTCGCCGCTTTGGCCGGTAAGCTGCGCGCCGCGCAAAACTGAACGCGAACGCTAACTTTTTCCTATAATAGAAGTCTGATTTGATGAGGCGAGAGGAACACGACAATGAGTCCCGCAAGAAAAAAGAATGACGCTCACCCGGCCAGAATTATTTTGATCGCACTGGTTCTGCTCGCCGGCGCCTACTGGGCCGGGGCGCGCTGGGGGCCTCGCGACCCACAAAAAGTCGAAGCCGTCCGGCTCGGCAAATCAGAGGCGAATTCCAACGCCCAGCGTGACGCCGCGCTCACCGACGAAGAGTCCATCAACGTCCGCGTCTATCGCCAGGCTTCGCCTGCCGTCGCAAATATTCTCACAAAGGCCACCGAGTACGATTTCTTCATGGACCCCGTTCCCGTCGAAGGCGCGGGCTCCGGCTTCGTGATTGATTCAAAAGGCTTCATCCTCACCAACAATCACGTCGTGGAAGGTGCGCAATCCATTGAAGTCGTCCTAGGCGATCGATCGCGCTATCCCGCAAAAGTTGTCGGCGCCGATCCGCGCAACGACGTCGCGCTGATCAAAATTGAGCCGAAAAAGAAACCTCTCGTTGCCCTTGCTCTTGGCGATTCCTCGACAATTCAAGTCGGACAAAAAGTTCTCGCCATCGGCAATCCTTTTGGCTTCCAGAGCACACTCACCACCGGCGTCATCAGCGCTCTTGGCCGCACCGTGCAAACTAGTCAAACGACTTTCATCGACGAAGCGATTCAGACGGACGCCGCCATCAACCGCGGAAACTCCGGCGGCCCGCTTATCAATTCGCACGGCGAAGTCATTGGCATTAACTCCGCCATCTACACACCCACCGGCACGACCGCAGGCATCGGCTTCGCTATTCCTATCAATACCGCAAAGCGCATCGCGCACGATCTCATCACCGATGGCCGCGTCCATCAGGCATACCTGGGAGTCAGCAGCTACGCAGTCGGCGGAGGTTTGGCGGAAGCTCTTGATCTTCCGGTGCAGGAAGGCTTGCTCGTACAAACTGTTTCGCGCGGAGGCCCGGCCGCACAGGCCGGCTTGCACGGCGGGGATCGTGTCGCGCTGCTTGGCATGCGGCGCTTTTACGTGGGCGGAGACGTGATCGTGGCGATCGACGGCCAAAAAGTCTCGTCGGAACTTGACGTTAATCTGGTCTTAAATAAAAAGAGGCCCGGCGATTCGATTGAAGTCACCGCCTACCGCGGCGGCAAGAAAATTGAGATCCCGGTAAAACTCGGCGAACGTCCCGGCGCATAGCGCCGCGAAAATTTATTTTTGAAACTCCGTGCGATGCCGCTGGCGTTCCTCGTCGCTCATCGTAAACCACGCTTCGGCCACGTCACGCACACGTTCAAGTTCCTTCTGCATTTCGGCGTGCTTCGCGTCCATCAATTCAACGCTCGCATCCTTAGGCACAAAAATCGGCGGGGCAAACAGAATCATGGCCCGCGCAAAAGGCATTGGCAGAAGAAAGTGATCCCACGTCTTCTCAAACGTTCTTCCGCGATCGACTCCGACGTGAAACACCATAATCGGCGCACCCGTTTTGCGCGCGAGCATCACGGGCCCCGGCTTCGCAATGTAACGCGGTCCGCGCGGCCCATCGATCGTGAACGCGCAGTCTTTGCCTTCTTCGATCCGCCGCGCCATCACGGCGAGCCCTCGCAATCCGCCGCGCGACGAACTTCCCTGCGCCGTTCCGAATCCGAGCCACTCAATCACTTTTCGCGTCCACTGCCCGTCGAACGCGGTTGTATTCATTACGACCACGCCGTGATTGCGATACCACCAGACGATGGGAATAATCACGCGATGCCAGAACGCCCAGATACACTGCTTTTTCGAAGCGTACACTCTTTCCGCGTGGTGCCAGCCAAGCACTTCATAACGCAGCGTCGGCCCGAGCAGCCGGATGACCGAATAAACTACAGCAGCGATAATGGGAATCTGAATGCGCCGCGACCACTTCAGCTGCGGAAGCCGCGTGTCGTAATGCGTGTTGACGGATTCACGCTCGGCTTGCGAATCCGCACCTGCGTCCGGTGTGCTCATCGTGTTTAATTAGTGTAATGCCGCGAGCGGCCGCGCTCCCGGCGAGTTATAGTATATCGGTCACGATAGAAATCGCGCCCAGCGCGATCCTGGTATATGACGCCGCAAAGATTCACACCGAAACCGTTTCGCTGGCTCCTCGCCGCCGCGCTTCCCTGCGCCGGCGTGGTCGCGCTTCGCGCCGCTGTTCCTGACGAACCCGTGAAAGAACCCGTCGGCATCGTCGAAGGCGATGCGATTTCCGTGCAAGGGCCGATGAGCGTCAGCGTCGTCGATGGAAAAGTGAAAACTGTTCTGCGTAGCGGCGGAGAATTACGCGTGAAATCCGGGCGCGCCACGATCGATTTGGTGGAGGGCGGCAAAATCGCCGTTTGCGGACCAGCTCATCTCTCTGTGTTGAAATCCGCCGGTGCGCTGACGGTCGCACTCGATTCCGGCACGATTCATTCCTACGTCGACGAAGAACCGTCTCTCACGATATACACAGCGTTGCTGCAAGCGAAGCCGCTGGCGATTGGCGGGGCGCCACAAGAAACGCTGGTGAGTCTGGATGCGAATGGCGGGCTTTCGGTTCGCGCGATCGGCGGAGCAGTTCGAATCGAACAGCAACTAAACGGGCAAAGTATTGTTGTGCCGCAAAGCGGTGATGTCCTCCTGAGTAACGGACAGTTGACTGGCATGAAAGCGGGAGGAGGCCGTGGTTCGTGCGAGCTCGGCGAACTAAAGTTCCAGCCGCCTCCGCCGCAGGTCAGCGTGCCGGCCACTGCCGAAGAAGTGAAACAGCGCCATTTGGCCGACACAAAACCAAATCTTCCGAACGCCCGCGCGAATTCTTCCTCGGACGAAGGCCCGATCTACCAAGTTTTTTTGCCGCCGATGCGCTTCGACGCGAATCTGAAGGTGCAGCCGCCGCCCGACCCGAATTTGATCGTATTGGTGCGCCGGGTGCGCGTTCGGCCAACTTTGATTTTCGAAGGGCGTGTGGAAGGCGAAGCACTCGTCGCGGAAAGCCGGCCCGCCGCTCCGGTTACCGCCGCGTCGAGGCCAAATCCCGCTCCAAGTACAGCGGTGGGTGCGCCGGCTGCCAACCCGACGGTCGCGGACCGCGTGCGTAACCTCTGGAAACGGATGTGGGGTCCGAAGTCCTAGAACACTTGGACAGGCCCGTTTGCCTCAAGGTACACTGCCCTGTCCAGCCGTTCGAGCAGCACTTTTCCTGCGCCAGCTTTTTGTCTATAGATTAAAGAGAACCCTCCCCGCCGGTTTTCTTTTGGGTACCCGGCAAATTCTTACTGCGAGTATGGGGTGTAGCTTCGTGAAAACGTACAAGCCAGCTGTGACCGGTTCGCGTTTGATTCTGCAATTTCTGCTAGTCGCCACCGCGCTGATGCTCGCCGCGTGCGCGGGACAGACGGGTGCGGTTCTTTCGACGATTTCCGTGCAAGTTGCTCCGGCCACGGCGAATATCGGGACGAACCAGACCCAACAATTCACGGCCACGGTTTCGGGTACGACGAATACCGCCGTGACGTGGCAAGTAAGCAGTACCTCGGCAACTGCTGCCAGTATCGGCACCATAAATTCATCCGGCTTGTACACCGCTCCCGCAACGGTCCCAACGGGTGGCACGGTAACAGTTACGGCGACTTCCCAAGCGGACGCTACGAAAACGGGCACGGCAACGGTGACCGTGACGGCGCCGACCGCGATAACAGTTGCCGTGAGCCCGAAAACCGCCAGCGTCGTTACGGGTCTTACCCAACAATTTTCGGCCACGGTCACAAACAGCTCGAACACGTCCGTGACTTGGCAAGTGAACAATGTTACGGGAGGAAACGCGACGGCCGGGACAATCAGCGGGACAGGGCTTTACACGGCGCCGGCCACGGTTCCGTCGGGTGCGGTGACGGTGACAGCGGTTTCTGTTGCGGACAACACGAAATCTGACACGGCCGCGGTGACCGTTGTAACGGCGGTTTCTGTCACGATGAGTCCGAAGACAGCGAGCGTGCAAGCCGGTTTTACAAAACAATTCACAACGACCGTAGCGAATACCTCCAACACGGCGGTGACGTGGCAGGTGAACAACGTGACGGGCGGAAATTCCACAGTTGGTACGATTAGTGCGACGGGTTTGTACACTGCCCCCGCGACTGTACCGGCATCGAACCCAGTTACGGTGAAAGCGATTTCCGTAGCGGACAACACGAAGTCCGACACAGCGACCGTGACCGTAACCGCCGGTGTTTCGGTGACCGTGAGTCCGAAGACGGCTGCGGTGGTGACTTCCTCAACGCAGCAATTTACGGCGACGGTGACGAATGCTTCGAATACGTCGGTGACGTGGCAGGTAAACAATGTGACCGGCGGAAACACAACGACCGGCACGATCAGCACGACGGGGCTTTACACTGCACCGGCAACCGTTCCATCGGGAGCCGTAACGGTGGAAGCGATCTCCGTCGTCGACAACACAAAATCTGATACAGCCGCGGTTACGGTTACATTGCCCGTCAGTGTCACGGTTAGCCCCAAAACTCCGAGCGTTCAAGTTGCGTTGACGCAGCAGTTCACGGCCACGGTCGCAAATACCTCGAACACAGCGGTGACGTGGCAGGTGAACAACGTAACCGGCGGGAACGCCACAACCGGCACAATCAGCGCGACGGGACTCTTCACGGCGCCTGCGACGGTACCTGCATCGAATCCCGTCACGGTGAAGGCCATCTCCGTTGCGGACAACACGAAATCCGATACGGCGACGGTAACAATTACTCCTGCGCCGAGCGTTACCGTGACAATCATGCCGAAGCGGGGAGGACTTACACCGGGCCAGACGATGACGTTCACTGCGACAGTGACGGGCAGTTCGAATACGGCTGTTACGTGGGAAGTGGACGGAGTAGCCGGCGGCAACAGCACAGTTGGAGTTATTTCAACCGGGGGCGTTTACACCGCGCCGAATTCCGGTGGCGTGCACAACATCGTGGCGCGCAGCGTCGCGGATGCGACGGCGACCTCGGCGGCGTCTCCGATTGGCGTGACGGACTTGAGTGGCGTCGCGACGTATCACAACGACTTATCTCGCGACGGCGCGAACACCCGCGAATTTGCGCTGACCACCGCGAACGTAGCAAAAGCGACGTTCGGGAAGCTTTTCGCGTGCACGGTGGACGCGGCGGTGTACGGGCAACCGCTGTGGGTGCCGAGCCTGACGATCAGCGGAGCGCGGCACAACGTAATCATTGCGGTGACGCAGCACGACAGCATCTACGCGTTCGACGCCGACGCGAGTCCGTGCGTGACGCTATGGTCGAAGGTGGGAACCAATGCGGGGTCGTTGATACCGACGGGCGAGACGTGGGTCGTCAGCGGAGCAAGCGGATCAGTAGACGTGCCTTGCGGCGATTTGGCTCCCGCGATTGGAATCGTCGGCACCCCGGTGGTCGATCTGGCCACGAACACGATCTACCTGGTGACCAAGACAAAGACGATCAGCCCCGTTTCGTTCCATCAGAGGTTGCACGCGCTGGACATCACGACGGGGGCCGAGAAGTTCGGCGGTCCGGTGGAGATTTCGGCGAGCATCCGGTCGGCGACGTTCACGGCGCTGAAGAACAACCAGCGGCCCGGACTTGCCCTGGTGAACGGCAACGTGTACATCGGATGGTCGTCGCACTGCGACGAGGGCGCATATCAGGGATTCCTGATGGCGTACTCGGCTTCGACGCTCTCGCAAGTAGCGACATTCACGCCTGCGCCGAACGCGGTGACCAGCGTCGAATCCGGAATCTGGATGTCCGGCGGCGCGCCCGCGGCGGACAGCAGCAACAACCTATACCTAATCACGGGAAACGGAACGTTTAACGCGGATCAGCCAAGCGCACCGAATGACGACTACGGAGATACCATCTTGAAGCTAGGGACGACCGGCGGCATTTCCGTTCTGGACTATTTCACACCGAACAATCAGTCAACGGAGCAAACCAGCGACGCCGACCTTGGATCGGGCGGAGCGACAATTCTCGTGGACCAGCCGAGCGGTCCGGTGCAACACCTGGTCATCGGCGGAGGCAAAGACGGCATTCTGTTTCTGCTGAATCGCGACAATCTCGGGAAGTTCACGACGACAGACAGCGGCGCCATACAATTGCTCAACATCGGCGACTCGATCTACGCAACGCCGGCGTTTTGGAATAACCGGTTGTACATCGGCGGAACGTTTGGAGGTGGCCACGTGCAAGCGTTCACGTTCAATCCCGCGACCGGGCTGTTTGCTTCACCCAGTTCGTCGCAATCTCCGACGTCGTACGGCTTCCCAGGCGCGACTCCTTCTGTCTCGGCGAATGGAACGTCTCAGGGAATCGTCTGGGCGATTGATTCGTCAAAGAACGGGACGGACGGTTCCAGTTTCGGCGCAGCCGTGTTGCACGCGTACGACGCCACGAACCTTGCCACGGAACTCTGGAACAGCGCGCAGGTTGCCGGCGACGCGGCCGGAGTGGCCGTGAAATTTACGGTGCCCACGGTCGCGAACGGGAAGGTGTACATCGGGACGCAGGGAGAAATATCAGCGTATGGGCTTAAGCCGCAGTAAGAAGAGTGTTTCGTCGCGCTAGGACAAGGCCCGCTGAACTTGGCGGGCCTTTCGTTTTTGGGAAGTGCGCGGAAACAGGTTACCTTCGAGCGGCGATCCCGCAGGATTTGCATGCGCTTGAAGCGACCAACCTGGGCACGAAACTGTGGGACAGCTCGCTGGCCGCGAGCAACCGCGACCAGTCGGGCGGAGCGGTCAAGTTCACTGTACCGACTGTGGCGAACGGCAAAGTTCACGTCGGTGGCCAGAGCTCGCTGACGGTGTACGGATTGCTGCTGAACTAATTTGCCCGCGGATTCAGAACCTGAACAACTACATGCCCTCGTAGTTTGGTCCGCCGCCGCCTTCGGGCACAACCCAGTTGATAATTTGGTAGGGATCGGCGATGTCGCAGGTCTTGCAGTGGACGCAGTTGGCGAAATTAATTTTTAATTTTTGGCCGGCGACGTCTTTGACCATTTCGTAGACCGCGGCGGGACAGAAATATTGGCAGGGATTGCCGTACTCTTCGACACACTTCGTGGCACAGACGTTCAGATCGGCGACGTGGAGATGGCAGGGCTGATCCTCTTCGTGGCGCGTGCCGGAGTGGTAGACGTCGGTGAGGCGGTCGAATGTGAGTTTGCCATCGCCTGCGAAACGCGGCGCGGCGGGTTGCCCATTGAGCCTTTTGTAGGCCTCATGGCCCGCGTGCGCGGGCATGGGATCGATCAAGCCGCGTCCGCCCGTGATTTGCTGAAACGCGGTGTTGATAAAGCCGCGGAATTGGCCGTGCGAAAATCCCTGATGGAAATTTCGGACCTTCCACAATTCTTTCTTGATGTAGCTTCGCTCAATTTTTGTCCGGTAGGCGCTGAGCATCTTTGCGGACGTGTCGCCGGATTTGAGCGCGTCGAACGTGGTTTCCGCGGCGAGCATGCCGCTTTTCATTGCAAGGTGAATACCTTTTAGTTTTTGCGAGTCCAGAAAGCTGCCGGAATCGCCGACGATCATACCGCCGTCGAAATAGCTCCGCGGCATCGCGTACCAACCGCCATAGGGGAGGGATTTTGCGCCATACCGAACGAGTTTGCCACCTTCAAGAAGATTTCTGACGAACGGATTCGTTTTCCACTTTTGAAATGTGGCGTGCGGATCAAAGCGTGGGTCGGCGTATTCGAGCGCGATGACGAGGCCGATGGAAACGCGATTATTGGAAAGGCCGTAAATCCAGCCGCCGCCGTACATGCTGGAGGGAACGGGCCAGCCGAGCGTGTGTGCGACATAGCCTGGCTGAATTTTCCCGGGCTGCACGTCCCATAATTCCTTGATGCCGATGCCGTAGCTTTGTGGATTGAGGTTGTCGAGTTTCTTTTTTTCGACCAGCTCTTTGGTAAGCGAGCCGCGCGTGCCTTCAGCGAGGACGGTGACTTTGGCTTTCAATTCGTAGCCGGGCTGGAAGTTGTCCTTGGGCCTGCCGTTTTTGTCGATGCCTTTGTCTTCGGTGATAACGCCACCGATGCCGTCCCGCTCATAGATTAATTGCGCGCCGCCGAATTCCTTGAAAATGTTGACGCCGGCGGCTTCCACTTTTTCGCCGAGCCATTTCACGAGCTTGCTGAGCGAAACGACGTAATTGCCGGTGTTGACGAACGGCGGTGGCGTGATGGGAAGGCGGAAGGAGTTATTTTGGGTAAAGAAGAGCGCGGCAGAATCGGTAACGGGCGTATCGAGTGGCGCGGATTTTTCGAAATCAGGGACGAGTTCGGCGAGCGCTTTGGGATTCATGATGGCGCCGGAAAGCTGGTGCGCGCCAAGTTCACGGCCTTTTTCGAGAACGTAAATATTTTCGGCGGAGAGTTCCGGCTTCGCGCCGCTGGCGTTGTGAGCTTTGATTAGATTGGCGAGATGAAGCGCGCAGGCGAGCCCCGCCGGGCCGGCGCCGACAATCAGGACGTCAGCTTCGAGTTGTTCGCGTTGGACGGTCATGTCGCGGTTAGTTTATCAGATAGGCCGAGCGCGATTTCAGCCAAGCAACGTGTTTTGGAAACTTACGACTTCGCTTTCTGCAGAGCTTCGGTGAGAGCGGGCATGATTTCGAAAATGTCGCCAACGACGCCGTAGTCGGCGATTTCGAAGATGGGCGCGTTCTGGTCTTTGTTGATGGCGACGATAGTGCGCGCGCCTTTCATTCCGACAACGTGTTGAATCGCGCCGCTAATTCCCAGCGCGAGATAAAGTTTTGGCGCGACGGTCTGGCCAGAGCTGCCGATCTGGCGCTCCATCGGGAGCCAGCCTTCATCGCAAATCGGGCGTGACGCGGCGATTTCCGCGCCCATGGCTTTCGCGACCGCTTCGGCTTGCGGAATATTTTCCGGCGCTTTAATGCCGCGTCCAATGGCGACGATGAGCGGCGCCTGCGTGAGGTCGACAGCGGATTTCGCTTCTTTGAAAAGATCGAGCGGCTTGGTGCGAATTTGCGCCGCGGTGAGCTGCACGCTGACTGCGTTCACGGGAGCTTTGCCGGACGGATGGGCCTGCACGAGGTCCGCGCGAAACGCGCCAGCCTGAAACGACGCGAACCATGGACCCGCGCCGAGAAACGAAACGTCGGCAACAGTTTTGCCTTGAAACATCTGGCGGACGAACACGAGTTTGCCACCTTCGTTGCGATAGCCAACGCAGTCGCCAATCATGCCTTTACCGAGCATCGCGGCGAGTTTCGGCGCGAAATCTCGGACTTGGTAGGTGTGCGGAAACAGCACGAGGTCGGGCTTTGCAGACTCGATGACCTGCTTGAGCGCGACGCAATAGCCGTCTGGAGTGTAGTCGGCAAGAAGTTCATTTTCGACGGCCAAAACCTCGGCGACGGATTTGCCGGCGAGCTCGTCGGCAAACGCGCCGATACCCTTTCCCAGAACTACAGCGCTAACGGTGCCGGACGTGGCGCCCGCGATTTGCTGCGCGGCAGCGATCGTTTCGAAGCTGGCGTTATTCCACTTGCCCTGACGATGTTCCGTGACAACGAGGATTTTCATGGTCAGATCACCCTCGCCTCGAACTTCAATTTTTCCACGAGTTTTGCGGCCATTTCTTTAGGTGTGCCGGTCAGGAATTCCGTCTTCTTCGTTTTAGTCGGGACGTAAATCTTTTCAACGCGCTGCGTCGGCTCGCTTGTGATGCCGAGCGACTCGCGCGTTACACTCGCGATCTCTTTCTTCTTTGCCGCCATAATTCCCTTCAGCGTCGCGTAACGAACTTTGTTGATGCCGGACTGGATGGAAAGCACCGCCGGCAAAGGGCATTCAATGTGTTGGAACCATCCCGCTTCCAGCTCGCGCTTCAATTTCATCTTTCCGTCGGTGATTTCAATCGCCATGATGATCGTCGCGTGCGGCCGGTCGAGTTCGGCGGCCATCAGCACGCCGGTCTGGCCAAATCCCTGGTCGTCGCTCTGCAGGCCCGTCAAAATCAGATCTGGGTTTTCGCTCTTCACGGCAGCTGAGAGCGCTTTCGCTGCGCCGAGCGGGTCAAGCTGAAAGAAATTGTCGTCGGCGATGTGGATGCCGCGGTCCGCGCCTTTTGCTAGCGCTTCCTTCATCGTTTGCTTCACGCGTTCCGGACCCATCGACAGCGCAATCACTTCGCCGCCGTGCTTCTCCTTAAGGCGCAGCGCTTCTTCCAGCGCGAAACTATCCGGCTCGTTCATTTCGAAGCCGATATCTGATTCCTTGATCCAGTTGCCGGAAATCGCCAGCGGCGCGTCCTTGGCCGGCACCTGTTTGATGCACACGATGATTTTCATGAGCTTCTTCTTTCTTGCAGTTGTAGCGCCGGCCTCAGGCCGGCATCTTTATTTTCTGGAGAGAAATGCCAGCGGAAATCCGGTATTGCGGAAAATCGTTTGCGCTACTTTTCCGTCCAGCGCTTGAAAATGAGCGCGGCGTTGGTGCCGCCAAATCCAAACGAATTCGAAAGAGCGTAATCCACCGAGTGCTTGCGCGCATGGTTCGGAACATAATCCAAATCGCACTCCGGATCGGCGTTAAATTGGTTGATCGTCGGCGGCAGAATCCCATCGCGCAAGGCCAACACGCTGATGCCGGCTTCAAGCCCGCCCGCTCCGCCAAGTAAATGTCCCGTCATCGATTTCGTAGAGCTAACGGGCAATTTCTTCGAAATCGCGCGTTCGCCGAAAAGCCGCTTCATCGCACGCGTCTCAATCGCATCGCCAATCGGCGTTGAAGTTCCATGCGCATTGACGTAGCCGATGTCGTCCGGGGAAAGTTTCGCGTCCTTCAACGCCGCGCGCATCACGCGAAACGCGCCGTCGCCGTTTTCGACTGGCTGCGTAATGTGGTACGCGTCGCCGGACATACCATAGCCGACAATTTCCGCGACAATCGGCGCGTTGCGTCGCGTCGCATGTTCAAGCGACTCAAGAATCAAAATGCCGCAACCTTCGCCGACGACGAATCCGTCGCGGTCGCGGTCAAACGGCCGGCTCGCGGTCGCCGGGTCGTCATTGCGGGTGGATAGCGCCCGCATCGAGGCAAATCCACCCACTCCCATCGGCGTGATCGTCGCTTCGGTGCCGCCGCAAATCATCATTTCGGCGGCGCCGCGTTCGATAATTTTGAAGGAATCGCCAATCGAGTGCGCCGATGCCGAGCAGGCTGTCGCCGTCGCGGAATTTGGCCCGCGCGCACCGTAGCGAATTGAAACGTGCCCGCTTGCGAGATTCACAATCGCGGAAGGAATAAAGAATGGTGAAATTTTTCCGGGGCCGCCGCTGGTCAGCTTGATATGTTCGCGTTCGATGATGTCGAACCCGCCGATGCCGCTGGCGATGTACACGCCGACTTCGTCGAGGTCAGACTGCTCAGGTTTCCATTGCGCCTGCTTCACCGCAAAGTCCGCGCCTGCCAGCGCGATCTGGATGAAGCGGCCCATTTTCTTGAGCTCTTTTTTCTCGATCCACCGGAAGGGGTCGAAGTTTTTCACTTCGCCGGCGATGGTGCAATCAAAGCCAGTCGTATCGAAGTGCGTGATGGGGCCAATGCCGCTGACGCCGGCCAAGAGGTTCTTCCAGCTTTCCTCCGTGCCGATACCCAATGCGCAGACGAGTCCAACGCCCGTGACCACAACCCGGCGAGTCAACGTTCCATCACCCCTGTTGAATTGCGATATCCGGCGGCAAACGGGCCGTTACTTCGATTTGGCGTGCTTATCAATGTACTCGATGGCATCTTTCACCGTGGCCATCTTCTCGGCGTCCTCGTCCGGAACTTCGATGCCAAACGCCTCTTCAAACGCCATGACCAATTCCACCTGGTCGAGCGAATCAGCGCCCAGATCGTCCACGAAAGACGCCGTCGGCGTCACTTCCGCTTCATCCACACCGAGCTGCTCGACGATAATCTGCTTTACGCGTTCTTCTACGCTGGCCATTCCCATTTCCTCCGCCCCGACCGGGTCGGGACTTATTCATCGTACTCTTACACCGGCGCACGAACTGCCAGCGCCCGAACTCTTGCACAATGCCCGTTTTAGCCCCACAAAGGCAACCTTGTCATTCTAGACATGCCTTGCGGCAAGGTCAACTTGAGGCACCATCAATCGCTGCGCGGTCTCCTGTCTATGGACACAGGATAAGAATCACTGCCAATGCAGTCATGAATACGCCACCTACAGCGTAAATGTAATGAGTTCTGGCACGTATGGGTTTGCCCACGACTGGCTGGCCCCCTGGCTCCAACGTTTTCGGCACGATACCAATCCGCGCCTAGCACAGGCACCAAGTAGCGATTCCTAGGAAGAGATATTTGCCCATAGTTGAACCCAGCAGCGGCAGTCTACCGGCATCTCGTAATTACGCCAAATGCATGCCGCCGTTTACGTTCAAGACGTGGCCAGTAATATAGCCTGCTTCGTCGCTCGCGAGAAAGACGATCGCAGCGGTGACGTCGCGCGGCTTGCCCATACGGCCCAGTGGAATGCGTTTATTCAATTCCTCTTTCACACTGGCTGAAAGCACGTCGGTCATCGGCGTTTCGATAAAGCCGGGCGCCACGGCGTTGACCGTGATGTTTCGCGACGCAATTTCGATGGCGGTGGCTTTGGTCAACCCGATTAGGCCGGCCTTCGCGGCGACGTAATTTGCCTGTCCGGCATTACCGCTTTGCGCGACGACAGACGAAATATTGATAATCCGCCCCGCACGCGCGCGCATCATTACGGCCAGCGCCTGCTGCGTGCAAAGGTGCGCGCCGGTCAAATTTGTCTTCAAGACTGCTTCCCAATCTTCGAGCTTCATACGCATCGAGAGTCCATCGCGCGTAATCGCCGCGTTGTTTACGAGGATATCCAGCTTGCTGAATTTTTCGATGACCTGTTTGAAGCCGCTCTTCACCTGTTCGGCGTCGGCTACGTCGATTTTCACGGCAAAAGCTTCGCCGCCCGCCGCAGTGATTTCGCTCACCAGCGTCGCCAACTTTTGTTCATTGCGCGCCGCGACGGCTACCTTCGCGCCGGCTTCCGCCAGCGCCAGCGCCGTATCGCGGCCAATTCCCTGCGAGGCTCCTGTTACCAGCGCCACTTTGTCTTTTAGGCTGAACATGTTGTTCGTGTTTCCTCTTCGAAACTTCCTGCTCCGGCGATCGTTCGTTGCACTGTGGTGTAGACCTTGTATGCGCGTACGGTAGCGCAGCCAGGAGCGGCTACGCTACTTACGCCGCGTCGGCTTTTGCCGCGGCGATCTTTTCTAGCGTCGTAATTAGACTTTTTTCGTCTTCGATATTGAGCGCTGCCACCGACCGCTCAATCTGCCGGAGCAATCCGGTCAGCACGCGTCCCGGCCCGACTTCGACGAATGTATTGACGCCTTCATCGATCATGAGCCGTATGGACTCTTCCCAGCGCACCGGCATGGAAACCTGTCGCACGAGCGCGCTGCGCGCTTCTTCGCCTTTTTCAATTGTGTCGGCATCCACGTTCGTCACGAGTGGCACGCGCAAATCCGAGAACTGCACTTTCTCCAGATCCTTCGCCAACTTTTCCTGCGCGGGCATCATCAGCGCTGAATGGAAAGGAGCCGACACCGGCAAAATAACCGCCCGCTTCGCGCCGAGCTGTGACGCAATCTCTGTCGCGCGCTTTACCGCGGCTGCATGCCCCGAAATTACGGTTTGCTCCGGCGAATTCAAATTCGCCGCCGAACAAATTTCGCCGTTCGCAGCCCGCTGGCACGCATCGGCGACCACTGCATGCGAAATCCCCATCACTGCGGCCATCGCGCCCACGCCCTGCGGCACCGCTTCCTGCATATATGTTCCGCGCTTCCGCACCAACTGCACCGCATCCGAAAATTTCAACGCGCCCGCCGCGACCAAAGCCGAATACTCGCCCAAACTGTGGCCCGCCACAAAGTCCGGCGTCAAACCTTTTTCTTCCGCCACCCGAAATACTGCCACAGAGCACGTCAATATCGCCGGCTGAGTATTGGCCGTCAGCTTCAAATCTTCTTCCGTGCCTTCAAAGCACATCTTTGAAATGGAAAAGCCCAGAGCTTTGTCCGCTTCATCAAAGACCGCACGCGCTGCGGGGTATTTTTCCGCGAGCTCTTTACCCATGCCCGGGTATTGCGAAGCTTGCCCCGGAAATACGAACGCTACTTTTCCCATTGTCTCTACCTCTGCAGTGCCGCCACTGCGTTCCCAAAAAAGCCGTTATACGCCAACGTCTGTTGCAAACAGCTCCTGCTCAATCTTTGCGTTCACGTTGGCTTTAGCCAACCCCGCCGCCACGCGAATTGCATTCTTCACTGCATTCGCGTTCGAACGGCCATGTCCAATCACGCAAACGCCGCGTACGCCGAGCAACGGCGCGCCGCCGTACTCGGTGTAATCAATCGTCTTCTTCAATCCGCGAAACGCGCCCTGCGACAACATCCCCGCGAATTGTGTGATCAGCGAACCCTTCATCGACTTTCGCAACAAACCAAAAAGCTGTACCGCAAGCCCTTCGCAAATCTTCAGCGCGATGTTTCCCACGAATCCGTCGCAAACAACCACATCCACTTCGCCGGAAAAAAGATCGCCGCCTTCGACGTTTCCCATGTAATGCAAATCCGTCTTCTTCAACCGGTTGTGCACTTCCCGTGTCAATTCGTTGCCCTTGATCTCTTCTTCGCCGATCGAAAGCAGGCCGACTCTCGGCCTCCGGTGCCCATGGCCGAAGGTCGCGCGGTAATAAATCTCGCCCATTACCGCGAACTGCACCAAATGCTCTGGCTTCGAATCCACGTTTGCGCCCACATCCAGCAAAACGCTGACCCCTGCCTTCGCGTTCGGAAATGGAGCCGCCAATGCCACGCGGTCAACGCTTTCGAGCGTGCCGAGCAAAAACCGCGCCACGGTCATCACCGCGCCCGTATTGCCGGCGCTGACCATACCGTGCGCCTTTGCTTCGCGCACCAGCCGCGCAGCTACGTGTACGGACGAGTCCTTCTTCCGCCGGAACGCCTGCGCCGGGTGGTCGTCCATCGTGATCACTTCGCTCGCCGGCACAATCTCAATCGGCAGATTCGCCGGCGCATGCTTCGCCAGCTCAGCGCGAATCATTGTCTGTTGCCCAACCAGCAATACGCGAACGCCCAGCTCGCGTGCAGCCAGCACACTGCCTTCGACTTCGGGGCGGGGGGCGTTATCCCCTCCCATCGCGTCCACGGCAATCGTAATCATGGGGACTTGGTACCGCTCTATTCGGTATGAGTGCTACAAACTCCGGCGATTACACCTTTACTTCTTTGACGGCTTTGCCCTTGTAATAGCCGCAGTGCGGGCAGACCCGGTGCGGCTGCTTCGCCTCATGGCAGTTCGGGCAATTCGAGCTCGCCGGCGCTTTCAGGTGGTCGTGCGCCCGTCGCGTGCTGCTACGCCGCTTGGAATGTCTTCTCTTTGGATTCGGCATCGTACTGCTCCTCTTTATTAGTCCGTCAGGAAATGTTGCTGCTTCACACCACAAAAACACACAAACCCGTAAAATACGACCAAAAACTTCGCGCTCTTATTGTTTCTTGAGCCAGTCTTGCTTCAATCGCGCCAGGGGAGCCAGGCGCGCGTCCACACTGTGCGTCTCGCAGCGGCACTCTTCGTGGTTCAGATTCGCACCGCATGCCGCGCACAACCCGCGGCAATCGCTGCGGCAAATTGCCTTCATCGGCACCGCCAGCAGCACTTGCTCGGTCAACACATCCGTCAGGAACACTCCATCGCCCTTGTAAAAGCCTACGTCTGCGTCGTCGTCTTTCAGCCGCTCTTCTTCTGGCTTGGCGAGTTTCGGCAGCGGACTATAAAACAAATCGAACGACCGGTGCACCTCTTCGGTGACCGGCTCGAGGCACCGCGCGCACGCCAACTCGAGCTTCGTTTCCAGCTCGCCGGTAATTCTGATCTGCGCGCCATCGAAAAGCTCGGCCGTCGCGTTCACTTCCAGCGGCTCAACCTGTTTAATATCACTCGTCTGGTAATCGATCGCACCGGGAGCGTAGCTCTTGCGCAAGCTCAGTTTGCGGACAGCCAGCTCTTTGACATCCAGGAACATTGCTTCCGCTCCTCCGGCGCCTACGCTCATGCCTATTTATTTTGAGGTCGAGTCCCCGCCAAGTCAAGAAAACCACTGCACCCCCGCAACAATTTCGCCCCTGTCCGTCACCCCAAACTCCTAGTACCCGCCGATTGCTGCACCGCCGGGTACGCCCTTTCGACACGCAAAGCCTTCCGGCAAAACAAAAGCCGCAATCCTTGAAACTCTCAGGACCGCGGCCTCTGTTTGCTTTGGGGGAACCCGTATAAAGTCCGTGGCTGGCCCTACTCCACCACGATCTGGCCCTTCATCCCTCGATGGCCAAATCCGCAGGTATGGCAGCACTTGAACTCATATGTCCCTTGTGCTTGCGCCACAAATTCCACCTTCGCCGTTTCGCCTTTCTTCAGCAGAAGGCACTCCTGCGGCGCTGTAAAAATCAATCCAGGTGGCGCGCCAACTTTGGCGTTTTCCGCGCTCGCGGCAATCTTGAATCCGTGATCATGATCCAAGGCCTTGAGCTGAAGTTGAACTTTCGTCCCGGCCTTGATCCGTACCGGAGAGGGCGAAAACTCATACTTCCTCGCGGTCACTTCAATCACTTGAACTGCCGACTCTTGCGCCTCGACAGTTCCGCCAGCCGCGACAATCGCGGCCAGCATCAGGACCAATGAGCTCGATTCCTGAGACAAGTAACGCACAGAAACTTTTTTCATTTTTCTCCAATCGCTAGTCCGGCCGCGCAAAGTTGTTCAAAAACCTCAGCCATTTCGTCCTTCACACAGAACGTCGGCCTCGGGCTATTGTCCGCTTGTACTGCCGGAACCCGCCGCGGTTGCCGCGGCTCCGCAGCTTCCAAGATCCTTGACCAGTTTTTTTGCTTTAAAGCCTGGGATTCCAGCTGCGGGCATTGCTTTGCTCCCCTTGAGTTGAACATGTTGCCCAGCCTTTAAAAGTAAGTCGCCGGAATCGAGGCTGTAAGACACACCCTTCTTGTCATCGACAAATCGCAAGCCATCCTCGGCATTCTGCACGCAGCCAGTCACCCGGCCGTGATAATGAACCGCCAAAAGGATCGCGCCCGCACCTGCCGCCGCTCCTGCGCCAATCCCTGCCGCAGCGCCCGAACCATACCCGCCTTTGGGGGCGACATACGGCGGCGTTCCACCGCCTCCTCCGCTCCCCGTTCCCCCGCCGCCATACTGCGCTGACGCCCGGCCTGCACAAACCAACGCCAAAGCCGAAAACAAGACCACGCGTGCGAAATTTCTCGGCCCCTGAAGCTTCGTTCCAAAACCATTCCTCTCTAATCTCTTATCCACGGTGTTCCCCTTTCCATGAGAGGTAATCGCTCCTTCGCTCCATTTATTCCACGGGCATGGCTCCCGGGGATCTCTGTCCGTCTGGTGCTCGTTGACTCGTCAGCCAAGTCAGTCCATCATGCGCAGGGAAAAGTAAACGTTTCCATTATTGACGGTTCTTTGCCAAATGAACCAGCGACGCTTCCTTCGCTCAATTTCCCGAAAGCGAGCCATCTCCATGATTCTTCGCAACCTCTTCACCCGCTCATTTCTCGTCGGTACCGCCGCTGCCCTCTTTCTGGCTCCTTTCGCCTCCGCGCAAACATCCATCCGCTTCCTCGAAAAGCCGAAGCTTTTTCTCCTCGACGACGGCAAAACGACCTACGTCTTCGGCATCAACGAACAAGGCGGCTTGCAGCACATCTATTGGGGCAAACATGTCGCGCGCGACGCCGATTTCTCAGCTGCGCGCAGTTTTTCGGAGTGGGCCTCTTTCGATCTCGGCACCACACGCACTCCGCAGGAATATCCCGGATGGGGCGCAGGCCTCTACGTTGAACCCAGCCTCAAAATCACGTTTCCCGACGGTAACCGCGACCTCGTCCTTCACTATCTCGAACACAAAATTGACGGCGGTCGCCTTACCGTCACTCTCAAGGATATCGATCGCGACCTCTTCGTTCATCTTCACTACACGATTTTTTCGCAGTCCGGTATTCTTCGCCGCGACGCCTCCATCGAGAATCGCACCGGTAAACCGGTGGTCGTCGAAAGCGCGCAGTCCGGCGCGCTTTATCTTCCGCAAGGCGACGGCTACCGCCTCCGCTATCTCACCGGCCGTTGGGCCGGCGAAGATCAGATCAATGAAGAACCCGTTCACACCGGCCTAAAGATCCTCGAAAGTCGCCGCGGCAGCACCAGCCAGCAAACCAACCCATGGTTCGCGTTGGATCGTGACGGCAACTCCGATCCCGAGCACGGATCGGTGTGGTTCGGCGCACTCGGCTGGAGCGGTAGTTGGCGCATCAGCATCGAACAAACGCCGCACCTGCAGGTCCGCGTCACCGCTGGATTCAATCCATTCGACTTCGGCTATTACTTGGAGCCGAATGAATCGCTTGCCACGCCGCCGCTCTACGCAGGCTTCACCGACGGCGGCATTGGCGAAGCGTCGCGCATGCTCCATCGATTCGAATTGCGCGCCATTCTGCCCAACGGCAGCGGCGCCCGCCCGCGGCCGATTCTGTACAATTCGTGGGAAGCCACGGAATTTGCCGTCGACGAGCCCGGTCAGACGGCGCTCGCGGAAAAAGCCGCCAGCCTCGGCATCGAACGTTTCGTCATGGACGACGGTTGGTTCGGTCAACGCAATACCGACCACGCCGGCCTCGGCGACTGGTACGTTAATCCCAAGAAATTTCCCAACGGACTCGGCCCGCTCATTAAAAAAGTGAAATCACTCGGAATGGACTTCGGCATTTGGGTCGAGCCGGAAATGATTAATCCGGACAGCGACCTCTATCGCAAACATCCCGACTGGGCGATGCATTTCGACGGACGCCCGCGAACCGAAGCGCGCAATCAGCTTGTGTTGAATCTCGCGCGTGACGATGTTCGCGACTACATCTTTCAATGGCTTGACGATCTCGTTTCAAGAAACGGCATCGCCTTTTTAAAGTGGGATTACAACCGCAATTTCACAGAACCCGGCTGGCCCGAAGTTCCCGTTGAACAGCAGAAAAACATCTGGGTGAAGTTCACGAACAACGTTTACGACATTCTCGACCGCCTGCGCAAAAAACATCCGGCGCTCGAAATCGAATCTTGCTCTGGCGGCGGTGGCCGCGTCGACCTCGGCATTCTTCGTTACGCGGATGAAGTTTGGCCGTCGGACAATACCGAAGCTTTCGACCGCCTTACGATTCAGCAGGGTTTCACCTACGCCTACACGCCCCACATCATGATGGCGTGGGTCACCGACGTCCCCAATTTCAACGGCCGCAGCGTATCGCTCGCGTTTCGCTTCCTAACCGCCATGCAGGGCTCGCTCGCTATCGGCTCCAATCTCAATCGCTGGCAAGCGGAAGATTTTTCGCTGGCAAAAAAAATGATCGACTATTACAAGTCAGTCCGCGCCACTGTGCAGAACGGTTCGCTTTATCGGCTCACGCCGCCAGCCGATGCGAATTTCAAAGCCGCGCAATACGTCGGGCCCGACCAATCCGTATCCGTATTCTTTGCGTTTCTTCACTCGCAACAATTCGGTCGCGATCTTCCTGCAATTCCACTTCGCGGCCTAGACGAATCCGCCACCTACTCCGTTGCCTGGTTTGACGGCACCGACCGTAAGGCCATCGCTTCGTTACCCACAACCCTTAGCGGAGCTTATCTCATGAATCGCGGTCTCGACCTGCCGCTCCACGGCGACTACGACGCCATCTCGGTCAAACTGACTCGTCTCTCACCAGCGCCCTAGAACACCGTCGCACGTGCGCTGGTGATCTAGAACGTGATCGACGGCAAGTACGCGCCTCTCGGCTCGTTATAAAGGCCAATCGTCATGAGCGTCATCGGCTCTACGACTCGGAGGCCGTTGTGCAGGCACCACCGGAACAGCTCCGCATTGCGTGTCGGTACCAAAATCCCCGGTCCTTGAAACTCCTTGGCTGATGCAATCAACGCCTCTAGGTCTTCATTTGTCTCCGCTACCGCGTGCAGAAAAAATCCCAACCCTGTCGCGTAAGCGGTGATGTGGCCGCCGCGTTGGACGGCAACAGCGCTGCCGTCATTAATCGCATCGACCAACTCACCGCCGCGATGGTGTCCGTGCACCGCGCTACAGAGCCTGTTGCAGGCTTCTAAATCGCTCATCTTGACGCCGCGTATGCGATACCCCTCCATCTGCCGGTTGATCGGCGGTCCCTGCATCGCGGAAATCGGCTCCCGCGCGTCAAACCCAAGCTTTGTGTAGAGCGATAGCGAGCGGTTATGAAACGCCGCCTGCAACAATCTCACCCCCGCGAATTTCTTCTCTTCCGCGCGCTTCAAGACCGCCTGCATCAAGCCCCGCCCCACACTCTTGTTTTGCGTTTCCGGATCAACCGTAATCGGTCCGACTCCTGCAATCGGCGTGCGCTCATCCAGGCAATTGCTGCCAATCAGTTTCCCGTGAGCCTCGGCCACCACACAATAAAATCCCGGATGCCTGAACAATGTCGACAGGACTCCGGTGGCAACCTCCGCGTTCGGAAAGTCCGGCGGAAAACCGTGCTTCAAATTGATTTGGGTAAACGCTGCGTGGCAGATCCGTCCGCATTCTCCCGCGTCCTCTTCTCGCGCTTGTCGGATGATGATTCCTTCCGGTGCGATTTCCAGCGCTCGTTGCCGCGTAGCCATTTCGCTACCCCCCCCGCTAACTTCCGCTCTTTCAAGCGCAAGTGTAGCCTTCAGCGCCGTCCCATACCAGGAAAACGAGCGCTCGGCCGACTTCAATTTTTCGGGAGCTTCAGATGTGGCGGACACTTCCTCGAATCACGAATTCCGTCGGCAGAATGCGCTGGCTGAAGGCCATTTGCGGGTTGTGCAATCGCTCGAGCAACATTTTCATGCACGTTTGGCCAATCTCTTCCTTGTGCACCCGGATCGTCGTCAACGGTGGATCCATGAGAACAGCTTCTTCGCGATCGTCAAAGCCGACGAGGCTGATTTCGTCGGGCACTTTTACTCCTTGGCGGCGCAGCCAAAGCCAAAGCCCATACGCTATTTCATCGTTGCCGGCCACCACCGCGCTCGGCTTCGGCCGTCGCCCCATGATTCGCTGTGCCACGCGTTGTCCAAAGTCAACAAAGCTTTGTGCTCCCTTGGCCGCTGCCAGCACGGGCTTTAGTTTTTTCTCGCGCATCGCCTCGCGATATCCTGCGAATCTGCGCTGAAACCAGGGAAAAGACAGGTCTCCTGCGAATGCAATCTCGCGATGTCCTTCGCCCGTCAGATGGCGCGTGGCCTCCAGCGTGGCGCTGAAATCGTCGAAGCCTACCTGGTCGAACGCGGACTTCCCATCCATCCCCATCACGTTATTGCTCAACGCCACGAACGGCACATGAATCGATTCCATGCGCCGCAAAAGATTTGGATAGATCGTCCCGGCCAGAATTACGCCGTCAATCAAACCATGCTCTTGAAGCACGTGGGGCAGATCAATCTTGTCCGCCGCAATTCTTGGGGAATAATGCAGCGCGGCGAACAGCACGTGCTGTTTCATTCCGCTCGCGTAGGATTCGACACCTTGCAGAATGCGTGCGTGGAATGGATGCAGAAAATCGCGATTGCTGAGCAGAAAACAGACCGTCTCCGAGCGTCGTCGCAAAATGCGGCGCGCCTGTGCATTCGGCCGGAAACCCAGCCGCCGAATTGCTTTCAACACGCGTGCTCGCGTTTCCCTGCTGACTTGCGAACTGGAATTCAGCACGCGCGAAATCGTTCCCACGCCGACGCCCGCGGCTTCTGCCACATCCCGAATCGTCGTTTTCCGTGGAACTGCTTCCATGCCAGGCAGTCACCTCGACTTACCGGCGCTCCATCCGGAGCCCCGCGATGTAGGGGGAGTCTAGCACATTCAGAAATTCCGTGGCTGGGACGTATTGCCGTTCTCCCTCTATTTTGCCGCCAAATCGCGAGAATCCCGCCGGTCAAGGCGTGTGAGGCTCCGCCCTTCCAATCCAAATAGGCGATGACGTCCATCACTTTTATTGAAAAGCCTTCTTGACTTGCGCCGAATGGTCCAGTAGGGTGTGGAACCAGTTCCACAGCTTTTCGGCCTACGTGGAGGCCTATCTTCCTTCCGAAGTGAAACGGGGTGAGGTTATGAGTAATCGATTTTCTTCCCGGGTAAATTCCCGATCTGCATCGAATCGAGAAGCACCAGGTCGCTTGCTTTTCTCCCGCGTCGGCACACTCGCCTTCGGTGTCTTGAGCGCGGTACTGCTCATCACGTTCGTCTTTGCTCCGGCTCCAGTCGCTGCGCAAGCGGTCAACGCGACTGTTCTAGGCACGGTCTCCGACTCGTCCGGAGCCCCGGTCGGGAGCGCCAAAGTCACCATCACGGAAACCAACACAAATATCAGCCGTACGACCCAGACCAACGAAAGCGGCAATTACGTTTTCCCGGATTTGCCTCCGGGCACTTATCGCGTTACGGCCGAACTCACTGGCTTCAAGCGCGCTTCCCGCTCCGGAGTCGACGTGGTCGTAAATACAACTTCCCGCATCGACCTGGATCTCCAGGCTGGCGACGTCTCCGAAACCATTGTCGTCGAAGCGGAAACCCCCATTCTTCAAACCGAGCGCGCCGACACCGGCCGCAAGCTTGAAACCATCTTGACGGAAAATATGCCGCTCGGCACCAACCGCAACTTTCAGAACCTTCTGAATCTCGTCCCCGGCACTACTCGCGCCACTTTCCAGCACTCGCAATTCTTCAATGCCAGCAGCTCGTTGCAAACGGAAGTCAACGGCCAGCTCCGCCAAGGCAACAATTATCAAATCGAAGGAATTGACGACAACGAGCGCACCGGATTACTGCAAATCCTCATCCCGCCCCTCGAAGCCATTCAAACCGTAGACGTCTCCACCAGCAACTTCGACGCAGAACTCGGCCGCGCCAGCGGCGCCGTTACCAACGTCATCCTCAAATCCGGTGGCAACAGCTTTCATGGCGCCGCCTATGAATTCATCCGCAACAGCTACTTCAACGCCCGCAATTTCTTCGATCCTTCCGTCGGCCACCTCGCTTATAACTACTTCGGCGGAAACGTCGGCGGGCCCATCAGGAAAAACAAGCTCTTCTTCTTCGCCGACTATCTCAAAGTTTTTGACCACGAGGCCAACACCAACCGGATCAGTATCCCAACAATGGCCATTCGCACAGGCGACCTCAGCTCCTCCGCCACCGCGATCTACAATCCCTTCAGCGGTAATTCCGACGGCACCCTCCGCCAGCAGATTGCCGCCTCTTCCTCGCCGGGAGTTTCTACGGTCCCTGGCCCTAGCGGTCCCGTGGACGCCTTCAATCCCGCGTGCACAAACGTCGCCGGCTGTCCGAACATTATTCCTTCGGCTTTGATTGACCCCGTTTCCGCAAAACTCATGGCACTGTTGCCGGCCCCGAATCTTCCTGGTACATCAAACAACTACTTCGCGCTGCTCCCATTCCACAAAGACACCGACTTCGTTGACGCTAAAGTGGACGCGAATCTTACCAGCAAGGATCGGCTGAGCGGCCGCTTCAGCTATCAACGGCCGTCTATTCTCCAAGCGCCGATTTTCGGCATTGCCGGAGGCCCCGCGCAAGGCAACTTTGAAGGTTCTGGCATCCAAAACACCTACAGCATTGGCGCCAACTACAATCACTTCTTCTCGAATACTCTCGTCGCGGAATTTCGTGCCGGCGTGGCGTGGTATCACAACGAAGCGCACAACACAGACTTCGGCACAAACACCTCGACGACGCTCGGAATTCCCGGCGTGAACCTCGATCCGATTACCAGCGGAATCGTCGGCATTCAAATCAACGGCGGCGTTCTTAGCAATCCCATCATCGGATTCTCCGCGAGCTTGCCCTGGATTCGCTCGGAAACGAACATCGACTTCGCAAATACATGGACCAAAATTCTCGGCAATCACACCGTAAAGTTCGGAGTTGACCTCCGGCGCGTCCGCGATGCGCTGCTGCAGGAACAAACCTTCAGCCCGCGCGGCATTTACACATTTAACGACGGTCAGACGGCGCTCAACACTGGCGCAGGCGCCTCCAAAACCAGCTTCTCAAACAACTTTGCCAGTTTCCTGTTCGATGTTCCGGGCCAGGCCGGCCGCGATCTCGCTACTTTCTTTCCCAATTACCGGGCGTGGCAGTTCTTCTCCTTCGTTCAAGACAAGTGGCTCGTGACTCCCAAACTGACGGCAGACATTGGTTTGCGCTGGGAATTCTACCCGCCCGCAACTCCCGTCCAGAAAGGCGGCTTCTCCAACTACGACCCCACCAACAACACTCTTCGTGTTGGTGGCTACGGTGACATTCCTGAGAACCTTGGAATTACGACACATTACAAGTATTTCGCGCCTCGCCTCGGCTTGGCCTATCGTCTGAAGGAATCAACCGTTATCCGCGCAGGCTTTGGCATCAGCTTTACGCCTTTCCCGGACAACAGCTACGCCTACAATTTTCCGGTCCGCTCAAACAATGCCTTCAATCCCGCGGTCGCCACCTACGGCGCGGCAGTACTGGCTGATGGCGTAACTCCGGCAACTTTCGAGAATGGTTTTCCCGCCATCGTCCAGCCTGTGGTTCCGCCGGATGGCATCATCACTAGTGCGAGCAGCCCGGCAGCAGCGGTGGTGCTAAAAAACTCCAATCTCTTTGTCGTGAATCAGAACTTCAAAAACCCCTATGTGGAGTCCTGGAACCTCGCCATTCAGCAGTCGCTCCCGGGAAAGTTCGTTCTGGACGTCGCCTACGTCGGCAATCACAGCGTCGATACCGTTGTGAATTACAATCTCAACGCCGGCACCATCGCTGGCGCCGGCAATCCTGGACTTCCCGAGTTCACACCGTTTGGGCGAACGGCCAGCACAAACCTGCTCTTCGCCGGATACTCCTCTAGCTACCATGCTTTGCAGGTCAAATTTGACCGCAAGTTCACCGGCGGCCTCTCCACCACGACTGCCTACACCTTCGGCAAAGGAATGGGTTTCCAGACGGGCGACGATGGCGGCCTGTTCTTCTACATCAACCAGCGCAGAAACTACGCCCGCAACGACTTCGATCGCACACAGACGTTCGTACAGAGCTTCGTGTACGATTTCCCGTTCGGTCGCGGTAAACGCTGGGCTGCGTCCGGACCTGCTGCCGCAGTTGTCGGTGGATGGCGCCTTTCGAGTTTCATGACCATCATGTCCGGCCTGCCCCTGGCATTCACCGCCCCTGGTGCCTCGCTCAACGCACCGGGCAATACACAAACGCCGGATCTCGTCGCTCCCGTACAGATTCTTCATGGCATCGGCCCAAACGATCCTTGGTTCTCAACGACCAGCTTCGCCGCTCCCACTGCCAAAGGTGCCTTCGGCAACGTCGGCCGCAACTATTTGAGCGGCCCCAACTTCTTTGACCTTGATACCACGCTTTCCAAGTCGATCCGCTTCACGGAGCGCTATAACATGGAAATGCGCCTCGAAGCCTTCGGCGTCACCAACACGCCACAATTCTTCTTCACGACGAACGGCGGCACTTCCAACGGCACGACATTTAATCCTAATCCGACCAGCCCCTTCGGCCACATCACCAGCGCCGTCGGCGGCCGCACCCTTCAACTTGGTCTGAAATTCAACTTTTAGTCCTGCTCCCCGCGGGGTTACGAATCTTTCTCTCGTAACCCCGCCCCCTTTTGGCCCTTTCATTACCTCTTGGTTGCTTTACTCGTCTCTTCGGCCCCGCAGCGCTCTCCGACAGCACTATCATTCCCCCGTCCGTCTGTCTCCTTGCCTCTCCGCCCCGCACGCGCCATAATTATTCCCGTATCTCAACCTAATACGTCCGTCGCCACTTCTCAGGAGGGGCAATGAGCATTTCTCCCAACGTGCCGAGTTCGCAGGAGTCTTATCATTACGAATCCTCCGGCACTCCGCGCTGGATCTCCGTTTTATTCGTTCTGCTTTTTCTAGCGCTCGCCGCCGTCGGTTTCTTCGCGTACAGCTCCACGTCCAAACTCACCAAAGATCTCACCGACGCGCAAAAGACCAACGCGACTCTCTCCACGCAACTCGAGCAGGCCAATAATCGCCTCGCCGAACTCAAGAGCATCGTCGAAGTCACGCAGCAAAAAGTCGGCATGACTGCTTCCGAAGTCGCGCAAGCCAAGAGCCGCGCCGAAGCCATCCGCAAGGAACAAGTCGCCTCCGATCAAAAATTGACCAGCCAGCTCACCGCCGTCCAGAGCGAAGCAAATGAAAAAATCGGCGCGGTCGCCACCGAAGTTGGCGGCGCGAAAAAAGACATCGCCGATACGCGGAGCGATCTCGAAGCCACCAAGGCCAAGCTCGAAAGCACCAAAGGCGACATGGGCGTCATGAGCGGTCTCATCGCACGCAATCACGACGACCTCGAAGACCTCAAGCGCCGTGGCGACCGCAACTACTACGAATTCAGCATCAAAAGAGCCAAGAACGCGCAGCGCGTCGGCCCCATTCAAGTTAATCTCAATAAGACCGATCCGAAAAAATCCAAGTACACCATGACCCTCATCGCCGACGATCGCCAGATCGAAAAGAAAGACAAAACTTCCGGCGAACCCGTGCAGTTTTATGTCGGCAGCTCCCGCAGCATGCCCTACGAGATCGTCGTCTTCACCGTCGGCAAGGACCAGATCACCGGCTACCTTTCCACGCCGAAGGACGCCGCTGCTCCGGCTGCTGCAGCCGCTCCGGCTAAACCGTAACGCCGAGTTCTTATCACTGACAGAATGTTTCTTTTCGAGAAAGCCTGTCGCATCTCGATGCGGCAGGCTTTCTTATTCGCACTGCTCGCGCTTCCCCGCCTTGTCTCCTCACAGGAAGTGCAAACTCCAACGATTCGTGTCGAAGTCAGCCGCGTCAACGTCGGCCTCGTCGCCACCGACCGCCGCGGCAAATTCGTCGAAGGCCTTCAGAAATCCGATTTCCACGTTTTCGATAACGGCGTCGAACAGCCCATCGCCGGATTCCTCGCCAACGACGACCCCGCTCAGGTCATCCTCATGCTCGAGTGCGGCCCTTCGGTGAACCTTTTCGGCTCGGAGTATGTACAAAAAGCCGACGCGCTCATTCGAAACCTCGCCGCAAACGATCGCGTCGCCATTGCCTGCTACTCGTCCACGCCCGCGGTGCACTTCGAATTGAGCGCAGACAAAGCTTCCGCGCGCCTCGCCCTCCGCGACCTGAATTTTCACATGGGCTTTGCCGACTTGAATCTCTCGCGCAGTCTGCTGACGGTCCTCGATGGCCTTCGCGCCATCCCCGGCAAAAAAACGGTTGTGCTTTTGAGCAGCGGCGTGGACAGTTCGCCGCCGCAAAGCGCCGATGATTTTCACGCGGTGCTGAGTGGCAGCGAAGTCCGCGTACTCGCCATTTCAACCGCAAAATTGTTGCGGCAGCCGATAAAGCGCCGCAAGCGTTCTCGCGACCAACGCGCCGCCCAGGTAAGTTTGGATCCAATGCTTAAGGAAGGCGCCGCAACACTACAGGGTATGACCGCCGCAACCGGTGGTCGCGTCTATTTTCCTAAATCCGCAAGAGAGTTCGACAAAACGTATCTCGAAATCGCCCAACTAGTCCGTCACGAATACAATCTCGCCTTCGTTCCTCAATCCTTCGACGGCAAACTCCACGCCCTTACCGTCACCGCAAATCACGCCGACCGCATCGACCACCGCCAGGCCTACCTCGCGCCTTCTTCTTCAACAAATTAGTCTCTGAAACTTCTCAGTTCGTCGCATACCGTTTGAAGAACGAATCCGCGCTCCATTTTGGCGCAACGCCGGCATTCGCCGTGTCCACCAGCAACTTATGCGCAATCTCTTCGTACAGCGCCGCCGCATTCAAATCCACCGGCTGGTTCACGTCATCCGACGGTGCGTGATACCGGTTCGTCAGCCAGTCCTTGAATAATTTCTGCTCCGGCGAGCCCGGCTCAAAGAAAACGTCCATAATCACCGAAGGAACGCCGTGCCGGATGAAATAGTATTGGTCGCTGCGAATAAAAAGATTCCGCAACGGCTCGGGATCGGCCACCGGCTTCACTCCGAACGACCGCGCCACCTCCGCCGCGTGTTCTCCCAACGACGAATCCGCGATTCCCTGGATGCGCAACACCTTCAGCGGTGCAATCGGCAAAAACATATCCACATTGATGTCCGCCACAATCGACTTCGCGGGCACCGTCGGATGCGCGGCAAAATATTTCGAGCCAAGCAAACCCTTCTCTTCCGCCGTCACCAGCAAAAACAAAACGGACCTCTTCAACTTCTCCGGGTGCGCCCTCATCTCCGCCGCAAAATCCAACACCAACGCCGTGCCCGAGCCGTCATCCATCGCCCCGTTGTAAATCTTGTCGTCGTTGATTGGCGCCCCAATCCCAACGTGGTCCACGTGCGCCGAGAGCACCACAAATTCATTCTTCAACGTCGCATCGCTGCCTTCCAGCTTCGCCACCACGTTCTGGCACTTCAACGGCGTGCTCACGATCGCCGAATTTGCCCTCAGCGAACTCGCCAGCGCAAAATGCGGCAGCGGTTTGCGGTCTTTCCCCAGCGCCGCAATTTCCGCGAACGTGTGACCCGATCCGGCAAATAATTTCTCGGCCGAGGCGGGATTGAACGCCATCGCAATCTGCAATCCTTCCGCTTCGTGGAATTCCGCGTCCGCCAAATCCACCGACGGGTGATTCCGATTCACCGAAATTCGCGCCCACGGAATATCCATCGAAGCCGGATTGTAAATCGTGATCAGTCCCACCGCGCCCGCTGCTTGCAGCGCCTTCCATCGCTCTCCAATCGTTTGATAATGCGCTGCAAGCGAGGACGGCACGTCTTCCGGCGAACCCGCCAGGTAAACCGCAATCTTGTGCTTCAAGTCGACGCCCGCAAATTCATCCAGGTTCTTCTCTGGCACGCGCAATCCATATCCCACGAAAACCAGCGGCGCCGTCAGCTCGGCGGACTTGCGCGTCAATCGTGTGCTGATAAATCCGTCGTCAGCAAACGAAATCGCCTCCGCCTTTCCGTTTGCGATCAGCGCCAGCGAAGATTTCGCTTCGTCCACCTGATACTGCATAAACGCTACCGGCTGATAAAATCCCTCGGTGCCCGCCGGCGCGAGCCCCGCTTTCTTGAATTGCTCCACAGCGTACGCTTGCGCCTTCTTAATCCCTTCGCTTCCCGTGTCGCGGCCTTCCAGCGAATCATCCGCCAGAAATTTCACATGCTCCCACCACGTCTTCCCGTCAAAGTTTGTGGCAGTCTGTTGGCCGGACACTCCCGCAGCCAACATGAACAACGCAACCACGGCCGCTACGATACGCATGATGATTACTCCAAAAGTTAATTTTAGGCGCTAGAGAATAGCAGAGAGACATGCGCGCCGCCAATGCGCACTTCCCAATCCGGTCTTCTAGATATCCCGAGCCAAATGTTTTTCCTTGGATTTCAACGCTCGACTTTGCAGGAAACTCGACACCGCGCCGGAACAACAACCCATGCCCGCAAACACCAATGGTGCATCGCGGTCTATGCCAATAAAAAATAGCCCCGCAAGTGTTCCCGCCACCGTTCCGCACAAGATGCGCGGGGCGTATTTCCCCACCACATCGCGCCTTGCTTCAACCGCCTTGCTCCAGTTCTTAAAAAGCATCATCAATATCGAAAATAGGAGACCCATTACGAACCCAACTATCCCCGCCGCCACGCCGAACACGGGAATCCAAAACGCAAAAGACCACAAGCCTTCCGTTTCAGCTCCCGGTTCCGCGATCAGTGGCACTTTGCCAAACATCATGGCCACTCCGGCAATCACTCCGACGAGCGTCCAAGCAGCAGTCCAGCGAGAAATGATGCGCAGCACTTCACCCATACATGCACCTCGACGCGCAGAGTACTCTCGTCGCGTCTTGTCTGTTACTGAGCAGAATTTGCCCCTGCCGCATCGGAATCGGATTGCATCGCTACTTTAGGCGGATACGCTCGATTAAAAAAGTAAAACAATCCCGCAAGCACGACAAAAACCAGCAAGCTCGCTTCAGTTCCTCGGGGGCCGCCCGTCAGCCAATCCGGTCCATGAAATCTCACGTCGAGCAGATGCCCTACGGGCGGCCTACCGTCATTGCCGGAATTCGGTTCCGCAAAAAGAATCATGTCGGCGTAGTCCGATGCCGCATGGAAGCCCACCGCAAACCAAAGACTTCCCGTGCGCCGCAGCGTAAGACACCAGAAAACGCCGTACAATGCGACGCTTATCGGATCGATCCAATCCTCGTGCGGCTTGAACAGCAAATGGACAAGACCGAAAATCGACGACAAGAAAATCGCCGCGGGCCAGAACCCGACGCTTTCGCCCAGCGTCTTAAGCGCGTAACCACGGAACAGAAATTCCTCCACAAATCCCATAGCCAGCATTGCGGCCCCCCAGCCGGCCGCACTAAAAAGCAATTCCTTCCCATGCAGCGCTAAGCCGTGAAATTCGCAGCCACCAGCCAAATAAATAGGAATCAGAATCAACGCCGACGGCACCACTCCCCAAATAAGACCTTTTCCGAAAAGCGTTCCCGCTTCCCTGGTCACCGCTAGACCGTAAGAAGAAAACTTCTCCTTGCCAATCCACGACATCAACCAGGCAATCGCCGCTACAAAGCCAAAATCGACGAGGTAGTTCAACAGAAAGCTGGACCAGACAAAAGCACGATCCGGAAAATGAATTCGCATCAGCACCCGATCGAGTGCATTGCCTCCCACTATGTAGAGCGCGAGGAACAACACAAATCGCCATGCGGCCCGCAACACGCCTCGATTGTTTAGAAAAATTACGCGGAAGCTCATACTGAATTGAAGCTATGCTATCAAACGCGATGGTCAGTTCCTATTCAAACTCTTTTAAGATTTTCGCCATGTCGGTTGGACTTTGGTTCACGCGAGCGAAAACCGTGCCACTGTCAAACGAGCTGAAAGTAATCCCACAAGTTCGATTTTGGCGTTCAGGTTGGCGTATATGAATTGCCGCGCATTCTCTCTCATCTTGACGCTGATGTCGGTATCTGGTGTCGCAGCACAAAGCCAAGAAAATCCCCCTGACCTTGCCGCGCAGCCAACTCTGATTCGCGTATCCGTTGGTTTAAAAGTGGAATCCAGCAGCGTCATTCTAGTTCCGCCTGCGATATCCCAACAGTTTGATTTGAAGCGCTCGAAGGACATTTCGGCCGCAGACCGTGTTGAGCTCAAAGACTGGCTGAGACAGCAGACTGAGAAACTCGCATTTTCGGGACCGCGGGCCCGTCCCTGGCACATCGTGATTACGTACGACCAATTCGACGAGGACGGCGACAACGTGCACAGTGGCGTGTTCGAGGAATTCTGGTTTGCCGACGATAAATTCAAGCGCGTGTATAAGGCAGACGACTTCAACCAAGTCGCGTACGCCACAAAAGATGGCCTATACCAAGCGGGTGATAAACGGTTGCCCAATTCCAATCAACTCTTGGTGCGTTCCGCCGTCGTCGCTCCTTATGAGTACCAATTCGACTTCGAACAAACCCGCGGCCACAGACTTTCTCGCACGTTCAGTGGACATACGCTCACGTGTGTCGCGGCCGAAGGAAACATGGGACTTAGTGACCCCAACCAGTTCTGCTTCGAACCCGGCACCGACATTCTCCGATATACACGCGGAGACTATTGGCACCAGGTCACCTACAACGAATTCGCACCTTTCGAAGGCATCGCTGTGGCCCACCAGATTGATGTTACCGACGGCGGGAAGCCTTTCCTTAAGCTACACGTCGACAAACTTGAGCCAATTGCAACCACC
>DATLVG010000164.1:0-10586 GCA_035577625.1 Candidatus Dormiibacterota bacterium | reverse complement strand
CGGATTGCGCGGAGGCGTACGTTCCGCCTGCGGGCGAAAATGTGGGCACTGCGGCTTGCGGGAGATTGATGGTGTACGCGGCGGAGCCGACGGAGCTTTGCGAGAAGCCGGAAGCGGTTGCGATGGCCTTGATGGTCTGCGAAGAGGAGACGGAGATTGGCGCGGTGTATTTCGTGGATGAAGTGGTCGGGGTTGAACCGTTAGTGGTGTAAAAGATTGTCGCGCCAGCGGTTGTGTCGCTGATGGCGACGGATTGCGTTGAAGTATAGGTGCCAGCCGCCGGCGAAAACGCGGGTGTGGCGGCTTGAGGCAAATTGATTGTGTAAGCCGCAGTGCCAACAGCGCTTTGCGAGAAGCCAGAAGCGGCTGCGATGGCCTTGATAGTTGTGTTGGAAGAGACCGAGATGGGCGTCGAATAAACGGCCGAGGTGGTTGTCGGTGTTGAACCGTCGGTCGTGTAGTAGATGGCGGCGCCAGAGGTGGTGTCGCTGAGGGTGACGGATTGCGCGGAGGTGTAAGTTCCACCAATGGGCGAGAATGTTGGAGTGGCGGCGGGCGGATTGGAGTTGACCTGAGGCGTCAGAATGATGTCGTCGAAGATGAGAGCGGTGCCGGTGCTGTTGGAATTTTTTCCTGCCAAAGAAAACTTAAAGCTCTGAAGTCCCGCGGTAGTGATCGCCGTGGTTCCGAGGTCGAGCGTGTTGTAGGCCGTGGTCGCAGCGTATTCGTCGAAAGGAGAACCGACGTTCGAGCCGTTGACGGCCAATTGGCCGATGCCGCGGCTGTTGGTGACTTTGGCGGAAAGTTTGACATCGTAGTTTCCAGCGACAGGAACGAAGAGCGAGAATGTAAGATTGTCGCCGACTTTGGAAGAGCCGAAGAGAATGCCGTTGAGATCCGGGAATCCCGAGTAATAGAAGACGGAGAAAGACGGACCGGAACTGGTTGCGGGGAGCACTTTCGTTTGATACGTGGCAGGCGTGCTGGGAACTACGCCGCTAAAGGACCAGCCGAGAACACTTTGAACGGCGGTTTGCGCGCCGGTGCCTGCGGTGAAGCCGACATAAGCGGTGGGCGAGCCGATGACGGAAGGAATATTGACGGGCCAGGAATTCGTGAAAGACGCGTTGGTGGTGGCGTCGGTGATGGTCATGGTCAAGGTCGTGCCGTCGTAGGTCATGTGAACCTTGAAGACGTGGGTGTTGGTGAAGGTGATTCCGGAATTTGTGAGGTCGACGAAGGGAACGGTTGGGGAGGCGCCATTGGTGTAAAGGCCGGTGGAGTCCGGCGTTTCGCCAGCGTTGTTTACCGTGTCGAATTTAATCGCCATGCTATTGGGAATGCCGCCGGTGCCGGTCGGTTGATCCGGGCCGTAGCCGAGACCGCCGCCTGCGGGACCGAGCGCCTGGAGGCCAGCAGGAGCGTTCTGGATGACGAAGGCCATGCCATCCGCCTGAGGCGTGGTGCCGGGCGTCATTTGAATTGAGAAATCCGTGGTGAAGGACTGGACGTTGAGCGGTTGGCCGTACCAGCCAGCGCCAGCTTCACCGGCGAGGCCGTCGGTAAGCTGCAGAGCCGTGCCGTTCAACTTGGCGGAACCGTTCATCGAAAACGGATAAGTGTTCGTAAAACCGCTGGAGAGATTGATACCGAGGGTGCCCGAAGTGTTGATGATATAGAGGGCGGAGGAAACCGGGCTCTGCGTGAAGCCGGAAGCGGTGGCGATGGCGTTGACGGTTTGGGTTGAAGAGACGGAAATGGGGCCTGTGTAAATGGTGGAGGACGAGGTGGGCGTGGAGCCGTTGGTTGTGTAGTAGATGGTTGCGCCCGCGGTGGTGTCACTGAGGGTGACGGATTGCGCGGCGGTGTAGGTACCGGCTACAGGCGAGAAGGTGGGCGTGGCAGTTTGCGGGAGATTGATGGTGTAGGCCGCGGAGGCAACGGCGCTTTGCGCGAAACCGGAGGCGGTGGCGATGGCCTTGATCGTTTGAGAGGACGAGACGGAGATGGGGCCGGTGTACGGAGTGGAGGACGTGGTGGGAGTGGTGCCGTTCATGGTGTAAAAGATAGTCGCGCCGGACGTTGTGTCGCTGATCGAGACGGTTTGAGTGCCCGTATAGGTGCCTGCGACGGGACTGAAAGTAGGTGTGGCGGCTTGCGGGATGTTGATGGTGTAAGCGGCGGAGCCGACGGCGCTTTGCGCGAAACCGGAGGCGGTGGCGATGGCCTTGATCGTTTGAGAGGACGAGACGGAGATGGGGCCGGTGTACGGAGTGGAGGACGTGGTGGGAGTGGTGCCGTTCGTGGTGTAGAAAATGTTTGCGCCGGAAGTGGTGTCGCTGATGGAGACGGATTGCACGGAGGTGTAAGTGCCGCCAACGGGGGAAAAGGTGGGAGTCGCGGCAGTAGCGAGATTCAGAGTGTAGGTGGCGGAGGCCATGCCGCTTTCCGCAAAGCCGGAAGCAATGGCTACAGCGTTGATGGTTTCCGTGGAAGTGACGGAAATGGCTCCGGTGTATTTTGTGGAGGCGGCGGTGGGAACGGAGCCATCGGTGGTGAAGTAAATTGTAGAGCCCGTTGTGCCGTCGGTGATGGTGACCGACAGAGAGCCGTTGAAGGATTCACTGGCGGGAGAGATGACGGGAGTTGCGGCGGATTGTGCGCCGGCGAGGAGACCGTAAATGTCGAGTTCGGTGCCGGTGGGAACGTAGACTTTGCCGTTGGAGACGGTGGGAACGTCAAATTTGATGGCGGCGCCGGCGGTGTCGCGAGGGGAGACCTGATTGCTGGCGTAGAGCTGATTGGCGACGTTGGTGGCGTCCCATGCAAAGAGGACGGCGGGGCCACTTGTGCTGTAGGCCTCGTTCTGAAGGCCCCAAACGATGCCATTGGTGTTGCCGTTGGCGGAGATGCTGGGAGTGGCGCCTGGGAAGTTGAAGAACTGGGCGGTTCGGGCGGTCCAGGTGGACGAGAGGCGAGCGTTCGTGAACGAATACATTTTGAGCGTGTCGAAGCTGCCGCCGATATAGATGGTGTTGTTCCAGAACGCGGGAGTTCCCCACATGCCCATCACGGCGGTTGGGACTTCCTGGACGATCTGGTCGGTGCTTGAGTTAAAACCGCCCATGGCGTCGCGATCAATCAGATAAGCCGTACCGTTTTTGCCAACTTGGAGGAGAAGGTGAGTGTGACCGCCGACTGATTGGTCGGGGAGAATGATGGGAGCGCCAGCGCCCATGTCTTTATCCTGCGCGTCGAGGGTGGCTTGATTGGAGGGCGCGAAGGAGTCGACGACCGGCAATTGCTGGGGAAACGTGGTTGAGGTGATGTTGGTGGGAGCGTTGATGAGAGTCGTGAGGTCGATGCGTTCATCGGCGTCGCCGTAACTCATGGTGTTGTCGTACGGCGAGGTGGCGGAGTAGACACCGTTGCCGGTTGGAAGGAAAATGCGGCCGTAGGGAGCGTTGACGGGATCGACGACATCGGCGGCTAGGGCTTCGCCGGAAAGCCAGATGCCGGCGCCCGAAGCGTTGGGGCTACTGCAATACACGGCACGCTGCTGCAAGGTGGAGGCGCTGTAAGCGAGAAGCCAACCATGCCACGGGCCGAGATCCTGGTGAGCACCGTAACCGATGTAGATGACGCCGTTCAAAAGGAGAAGACTGGGGCGCTGGTTCTCCCAGAACGGATCGAATGTAAGAATGCCGCCGACGCTGCCGTTTCCTGTGCCAGGGACTTGTCCGGACAGAGCGACGGGGCCGCCAAATTTTTCGGCACCGGACGTGATGTCGAGAGCGTGAAGGCGCTGAACATACGCGCCACTCTCTTTGGTTTTGCCGACGACGTAGAGAGTGCCGGTGGAGGGATCGATGACGGGCGTGCCAACGATCCCGATTTCCGGCGTCATGTCCGTTGTTGGATAGTCGGTGGATGGGACGGTGGTAGCGCCGGAGGCGGCGCCGTGTGCGGCGTCGAGCAGCGTAATTTTCCAAAGAGGCGTCGAGTTTGCGCCGCTGTTGCTATCGGCATCGAAGGCGTAGACGCTGTCGTGTTGCGTCGCGACGAAGACGACGTTGTGAGTGCCTTTGCCGGAGATGGTGACATTGGCCATATACAGAGGTTGGGTGTAGAGCTGGCCGTCGACGGGATAAGAAAAAAGTTTGCCGAAAGTCGTGGAATTGACGTTTGCGGGAGTGAGGATCGTTTCGGAAGTGTTTGCACCGGTACGCGAGACGTCGTTGTGGTGAGTTAAGACGTTGACTTGAGCGACGAGTGGCAGTGCCGCCGAAAAGCAAAATGTGGACAGTGCAAGTGCAAAGCTGGCGACGCGTGGAGCGCTCGCGAACGAAACAATTTCAGCAATTCGCGAGACGAGCACACGGACAGATTGGAGAGTCACCGGCATTATTCCTGCCCTCGTTCGATGAGATGCGCTGCGCGAACTGGCTGTTCAGCATGAGCCCCTTCAAAAGTTGCGCTCTGCGATCACCGCCTCTGCGGGGGCGGTTCCTCGGCACAAAAAATCTTGTTCAGCACCAGGGAAAGGGGCGGGGACACTGTGTCAGATTATACCGATTGAATGCGTTTTGTTACAAGATGGAAACACACAAAATCGTCAACAAAATAGCGGCGATTTGGCTGGGACCCATAGTACTTTTGTGAGTCGATGCATTGCCACAAAATGTCGGTTGAACATTGGCCGACGAGACTGATGAGGATAGAATTAGCGGTCTTTTGGGGAGGAGCAAATGATGACGAGGGCAGGTTTCGCAGCGATAGCCGGGCTAGCTGTGGTGATCGGTGGTTTTTGCGCTGGAGTAGTCGCGCAGAACACCGGAACGAACGGGAAGCCATTGACTGTGGAGCGAATTTATTCGCAACCGAGCCTGAGCGGGAGGCTTTTGAGCGGAATGTCTTGGACGCCGAATGGTGCGTCGGTGAGTTATTTGGAGACGAAGGGATACGGGAAGGAAGCACGGAAAGAGTTGTGGAGCGTTTCGGCGGCGACCGGAGAGAAGAAGCTGTTGCTGAGTGCGGAGAAACTGGAAGCGGTGTTGCCGGAGGACAAATCGAAACCAACGCAGGCGACCGGGCTGGGGCGCAGAGCGCCGGCAGAATACCGTTGGGCGCCGAACGGAGCGGCTATTTTGTTTGTCGGGTCCAACTCATTGAGCTGGTACGACTTGAAGAAGCAGCAAGCGAGAGTGCTGCTGTCCGGAAAAGCCGCGATTGCGGACGTGAAGATTTCTCCGGATGGGAAGTGGGTTTCGTTTGTGCGGGAACACAATTTGCACGCGATAGCTATAGCGGACGGGAAAGAACACGCGCTGACGACGGGCGGAACGGAAGAGATTCGAAAAGGCGAGTTGGATTGGGTCTATCCGGAGGAGTTGGCAATTTCGACGGCGTACTGGTGGGCGCCGGATAGTTCGTCGGTTGCATTTTTTGAAATGGATGAAAGCAAAGTGACGAAGTATCCGATGGTGGATTTTGCTTCGTTCGCAGGCGAGGCGGAAGAGGAGCGGTACCCCGTTGCAGGGGGAAGCAATCCCGTCGTTCATGTTTTTGTGGTGGCGGCGGGCGGCGGGAGGGCGCGGCAGATGGATACGGGAGTCGAGACGAATCGATACATTCCGCGAGTGCAATGGCTGCCGGATTCGAAGCACGTGGCGATTGAGCGCATGAACCGGAAGCAGACGCAGATTGAATTGCTGGTGGCGGATGCGGCGAGCGGGAAGAGCGCGACAATTCTGAGCGACCAAGACAACTACTGGATCAACGTGAGCGACGATTTGTACTTTTTCAAGGATGGAAAGCGGTTTTTGTGGTCGAGCGAGCGGAGCGGCTACCGGCACTTTTATCTTTACGATTTGACGGGAAAATTATTGGCGCAGTTGACGAAAGGCGAATGGGAAGTTTCGAAATTGGAAGGCGTGGATGAGGCGAAGGGAATCGTCTATTTCACCGCAACGGAAAAGACGCCGCTGGAGCGGCATTTGTACCGAGTGAATCTGGATGGCAGCGGGTTTGCAGGGATTACGAAGGAAGACGGCACGCACCGCGTGATGGTGTCGCCGAATGCGATGGCGTACGAGGAGACGGTTTCGAGCGCGGGTGCCCCAGCACAGCAACGATTGCAGAGGATAGACGGGTCGAGCATCGCGACGTTAAATGAGAATGAGGTTCCGGAGCTGGCGGAGTATCGTTTGTCTCCGATGGAATTTTTGAAAGTGAAGTCGCATGACGGAATAGATTTGAATGCATGGATGATCAAACCGCCGAACTTTGATCCGGCGAAGAAATATCCGATCCTGGTGTACACATACGGCGGGCCTGGAGCGCAGGTCGTGACGAATGCCTGGGGAGGCTCGACGTATTTGTGGCACGAGCTGATGGCGCAGAAAGGATTCGTCGTTTTTGCGTTGGACAACCGCGGTTCTACGGGACGCGGCCACGTGTTCGAAGAACCGATTCATTTCCGGTTCGGAGCGCAGGAACTTTCGGACCAGCGGGACGGCGTAGCGTGGTTGAAAGCGCAGCCCTATGTGGACGCCGAGCACATCGGAATCTGGGGATGGAGTTACGGCGGGCATATGACGCTGCACCTGATGTTTGAAGATTCTCAGGATTTCAAGGCTGGATTCGCCGGCGGCCCCGTGACGAACTGGCACTACTACGATTCGATTTACACCGAGCGCTACATCGGGCTACTGCCGGAGAACGAAGAGAGCTATCGGGCGTCGTCACCCACAGAGAAGGCGGGCCAACTGAAGGGGCCGCTCCTGATTGCCCATGGAACCGGGGACGACAACGTGCATTTTGCGAACACGCTGGAACTCATCGACGAATTGATTTCGAAGGGAAAGTCTGTCGAAGTGATGCCGTTCCCGGGCCGCGGGCATGGCGTTTCGGACCCGCCGGCGAGAATCGCATTGATGAAGCGAGTGACGAAATTCTTTGTGGACAATCTGGCTGCGAAATAGGAGTTTTTTGCGACCGAAGTCGTAACGGTCCGATCGTGCCCTAGCGACTGCCAGATTAATTACCACATTTTGCGGCGACGGATTGAAGCGACGTCACGTTAATCCGCGTTTCGCGTGCGTCCCTAATTAGGATGCCTTTGACGACGACTCTCTCTTTCTGATGATTCAACGGTTTGAAGACGCTCGCGCCCAACAGCTGATATCGCGCGGTGCCCGACGGACTTTCCTCGGCCGCTTTGAGCTCTGCGGAAGACGTCGCCTGCGTGTCAGAGATAACTGGTTCGCGAGCCTTCGTCAGCAGCCAGCCGCTTGAAGTACTCGCTTCCACGCAGCCGACAACTTCACCGATTTGAAGTGCGGCCGTTGCCGTCGACGAAGACGGCTTGGATGGAACCTGATCGTCGATGCTGTACTGGACGAAGGGCGTGAACATTTCATCCCAGCTCTGATTCTGGTCGCGAAAATAGACGGCCTTTTCCGGCGCGGGATTGTGCATGTTCATCGTTGAATTGTCGTAGTGAGCTGTGACGACCAGCTTGCTGCCCGCCGGGAGCTTAAGCGGCGTTTCGAGTTCGTACGCCATTTGCCAGCGATGATCGTATTTCGGAACGCTAAGCACGGGCTGCTCGTGCCCGTCCGGATATACGACCGTGTAGAGAAAATCTTTGCCGCGGTGGTGCGCATGCGGCTGAAATTGGTAGAGCGTCACGGGCTCCGGATAGCCTGTAACGCCGGTTAGCTCGAAGTCGTGGGCGAATGCCGGGATTGGCGGAATCACTACATGAGTTCCTTCGGCCTTGATTCCAGGATCATCGGTGAGCAATTCCTTGCCGTTGGCGATGATGGTTTCACCGGCACCGTTCACGCGGAACATTTGATGTTCGGGAGGACCGGGCGCGAACCAGAAGGCGACTTTTGAACGGTCCGATTCCGGCTTACCCGTCGTTTCGTAATGAATGTTAAAGACAAGATACATGTTCTTGCCGCCGCGCAGAAGCTTGGCGCTGCGACCGCTGTACATTTCGAAGGTGCTGCCCGGTGTGTAGATTCCGAGCATGTCCGGCTGCTCGGGTCTTGAAGGAGTGACCACCGCGGTCTTCATTTCCACAAGAGTATCCAAGCGGATTCCCATGCGACGCGCCACAACTGTGAGCTGATCCAAGTCTGCGGAGCTCATGCCGCTTGGCAGGGCGATTTCTGTGATTGCCATGTGATGAACCACGGCGGGATTGCCGGCGCGAGTCTGGCTTGCCGCTATCCATTTGTCGTCTGAAAACGGCACTTGGACGAGAGACCGCACGTACGGGATTGCGCCTTTTGCCGGGAGGTCGACTGTTCCTGGGAGCGAGATCACGAGGTCCGGCTTCAGGCCCAGCGGATGATTCCAGCCATCGTCCGACTTTGGCATTGCGGGCAAGTCCGCGTCATTTCCTTTAGGCGAACCGGCATTGACCCAGGCCACAATCGTGTCGATGTCGTGCTGGCTCAGACGAGCGTCGTTTCGAAACTTCAAGCTTTTAGCGGGATCTGCCGGCCACGGCGGCATTTCGCGGGCGATCACTTTCTGTTTGATCTTCTCGGCCCGTGAGTGCGCATCGTCGTATGAGACGAGCGGAACTTTGGATGCAAGCTCTCCTGTGCCGTGGCAGGTCGCGCAGTGTTTGAACAGAATGGGCGCGACATCTTTTGAGAAAGTCGGCGGAGTTTCGTCGCGCGCGGCTACGATTTGGCGCGGACTCGACGGAAGGAAAAGGAGCATAGCGAGCGCACACATCGCGAGGCCGAGATTCAGTTTTTGCGGATTGAGGCGGAAGAGTCCCATTTGAGATGTCTCTGTTTGGAGCAGCTTAGTTCTAGTGCGTCAGTACCGACATGATGACATCTTTTTCGAGCGATGGCGATTTGAGGGATGCCGAAGAGAAGAATCGATGTCGCCTCTTTTTTACAAACTTGGGATCAGGGAGCGACAACGTCTTTCAGCTTCGGTTTGACTTGAAGGGATGCGAGGCTGGAAGCGTCCCAGCCGCCGCCGAGCGCTTTGACGAGAAGAACGCTGGTGACGAGTTTTTGGCCGCGGATTACGGCCATCTGTTGTTCGTTGTTCAGCAGATTTTGCTGGGCATTGACGACGTCGAGGTAGCTGACGAGGCCGCCGGTGTAACGGCTCTCCGCGATGGTGAGGGTGCGGCGCGCCGCGTCGACGGCGTCTTGTTGGGTCTTCTGCGCTTCATTCAGAACGAGGAGACCGTTGACGTCATCCTGCACTTCACCGAAGGCGCTCAGGACAGTTTGGCGATAAGCGGCGACACTGGCATCGTAGCCGGACTTCGCAAACTGGTTTTGTGCGCGGCGAGCTCCACCGGTGAAAATGCTTTCCGCGGCGTTGGCACCGACTGCCCACAGGGTGCTTTGAACGTTGAGCAATTTCACGATATCCGCCGTCTGCCATCCGCCGTCGGCAAAAAGATTCAGAGAAGGGAAGTAGGCGGCGCGGGCGATGCCGACTTGTGCGTTGGCGATGGCCATTTCGCGCTCGGCCTCGGCGATGTCCGGACGACGCTCGAGAAGATCGGATGGCAGACCAGCGTTGATGGACGGCGGCTCGGCGTCGAGTTCTTTCGAGGGAAGGTGGAAATTCGGCGCGGGTTTACCCACCAGGACGGCGATGGCGTCCTCGAGTTGTTTGCGCTGCTGCTGCAAGAGAATGGACTGAGTGCGCGTGGTATTGAGAAGCGTTTCCTCCTGCGCGACGTCTAGACCCGAGGCGATACCGCCTTTGTGGCGCGAGTTCACCAGCTCAAGACCTTTGGAAAGCGTGTCCACTGTGCGGCGAAGAATGCCGATTTGCGTATCCACCTGGCGCAAGGAGAAATAATCGCCGGCAAGTTCGGCGGTGATGATGAGGCGCGTGTTTTCAAGGTCGGCTGCAGTGGCTTGGTAGGACCCTTGCGCGGCTTCGATGGAACGACGGCGGCGCCCGAAGAGATCGACTTCATAGCTGACGGTGAAAGGCAGCGTGAATGTGGACTGCGTGACAGCGCCTGTAGAGGGGAAATTACTGCTCGTGGCGCGATTACCGGATAGGCGCTGGCGTTGTGCGGACGGCGTCGTCCCGAATTGAAGGAACTGCGTGGCGACTTGCAAGGCAGCCGAAGCGCGCGCCTGGTCGAGGTGTGCGGCCGCGATTTTCAAAGTCTGATTTGCGTCGAGAGCGTCGTGTTCGAGCGAATTTAGCGTATCGTCATGAAAAATGGCCCACCACTCGCCTTTCGGAAGAGAGTCAGCAGGAGCACTTTCACGAAAGGGTTCAGCCACATCCCAATGCGCAGGCACCGGGGCGGAAGCGCGCTGATACTTAGGGCCAACGGTACAGCCGGCGAGGATGACCGTGCAGACCAGCGAAGTGGACGCTGCCGTGAAACGACGAATCAATGCGCGGCTCCGGAGTTTGCAGCGGGTCTTGCGCCCTGATTTGCAGGAGACGGCGTTGTGGAATTTGCCGGGACAGGGCCGGGTTTTTGCTGCATTTCCTTCACGTTGACGGTCTGTCCGTCATCGAGCGAATCGGCGGGATTGAGAACGATCCAATCGGATGAGGTGATG
>DATLVG010000163.1:0-19593 GCA_035577625.1 Candidatus Dormiibacterota bacterium | reverse complement strand
CCGGGCCACGGGGTCGAGCCCCGCTCCCGGCCGGGTATCCAAAGCGCCAGCCACCTGTGCAATCGTCCACCGCATAAGTGCCTCAAAGGGTTCGACTTAAACCAACTGCCACGGGTTCGGTTGTGTTTCACCGGATTGAGGTTTCCTCCTTTTTGGGAGCTACCGCTGGCGTGCCCTGCAGCGACCAGGACCCCAGCGCCTCAACCCAGAATCAACCTTACCACCGGGTAGTGCGCGCTAGGTGCCAAACCCCGTGCCCGGGCCGCCCCCAGCCGGAGGCTCTTCTCCGTAGCCGCGGTCGCGCAAGGCTCTGCGCGCTTGCTCGCGGTCATCCCAAGGCAAAGTCGTTTCGGCCAGGGCTTGGTAGTCCTCGTGACCTTTTCCGGCGAGAAGAACAATGTCGCCTTCCCGTGCTTCGTCAATCGCCATGCTGATGGCTTTCTCGCGATCGGGCTCAATCAAATATTTTCCGTTGGTCTTTTGCAGGCCGACGACAACGTCGCTGATAATTTTCAACGGATCTTCCTGGCGCGGATTGTCGTTGGTGAGAAGGGTTAAATCGCTCAGACGGCCAGCGACTTCGCCCATGACAGGACGTTTCGTGCGATCTTTGCCGCCGCCGCAGCCGAAAAGCGTGATAACGCGTCCCTTGGGATTCAGTTCGCGCGCGGTCTTGATGAGATTTTCGAGCGCATCATCCGTGTGGGCGTAATCCACGATCACGAGAAACGGTTGTCCCAGCGCGACTTGCTGGAAGCGGCCGGAAACGCTCGCCAGATTTTTGATGCCGGTTTCGATCGTTTCATTTAAGAGGCCGAGCGCCTGCGCAGCGCCGATGGCGGCAAGAATGTTGTAAACGTTGATGCGGCCGACGAGGGAGCTGGAGATTTGCAGCTTGCCATTTGGCGTGTGCGCCGTGAACGAAAGCCCGGAGAAATTCAGCTGGAATTTTTTTGCACTGACTTCAGCGTCATTTTCGATGCCGTAGGTGAGACTCGATTTTGCGATTCCGTTAAGGCGCGGCCCGTATTCATCGTCGGCGTTAAGCACGGCGACTTCGGCGGGGCCTGCGCCCGTGCCTTCGAAGAGGCGGCGCTTCGCGGCAAAATATTCTTCGAAGGTTTTGTGAAAATCCATGTGCTCGTGCGTCAAGTTCGTAAAAACAGCGGCTTGAAAGTGGCAGCCCCAGAGGCGGTCCATCATCAATGAATGCGAGCTGGCTTCGAGCACGGCGTACTTACCGCCAGCATCGCGAATTTCGGCAAAGAAGCCTTGCAAGTCAACAGATTCGGGCGTGGTATTAGGCGCGGGATAGTCGCCAAGCGGCGTGTGATAAGCGATCGTGCCGAAAAGGCCGGTCTTTGCTCCGGAGGCTTTGACGATGGCGTCAATCAATGAAGTGGTGGTCGTTTTGCCGTTGGTACCCGTCACGGCAGCGAGTTGCAACGCGTTCGCGGGATGTCCGTAGAAATTCGCCGCGGCAATCGAGAGCGCTTTGCGCGCCGCCGGAATCCGAATCCACATGATGCTATCGGGCAGTAACGAAGGCGCGGCAGATTCGCTGACTACGGCTACGGCGCCGCGTGAAACAGCATCGCGCACGAACTTGGAGCCATCCTCTTTGGCCCCCTGTAGCGCGAAGAAGAGTCCTTGTGGTTGCGCTTTGCGCGAATCGCAAGCTACGTCGCGAATCAAGATCCCGGATTGCGTATCGCTTAAAGTCGCGCCGGTTCCCATGAGCAGCGCGTCCAGCCGCTGCGCCACACGCTGCGTCTTGCCACCCACACTGCTCTGCGAATCCGACCCGGTCACCAGTTTGGTTTCTTTCTCTGCGAGCTCCATCCTCATTCTAATTCCTGTTTTTCGCTTGGCTTGAGGCCGATTTTTTGTTTGGTGTCGTGGCATCAAACCGTACGGTAATCCTGGCCCCGCGCCGGACCTTTGCTCCCGCCGCGGGCGATTGATCTTGAGCAAGGCTGCTGCCAATCAATACGGGGTTCAGGCCAAGCCGCAAACAGGTCTCGGTCACGTCGCGCACAGTCTTTCCGTGAAAATCGGGCACAGCAATGTCGCCGCCTTCATCGAGCGCGACCGTCACGCTTGGCGGCGCGGGTTCAGGCTTCGCCGATGGCTTGGCGTTGCGTGTTTCCGGTTGCGCGTTGAAGTCCATCGGATTGAAATCATCGAGCGCCGTGTCCGGCGCTTCGGACAGATCTTCATTCTTGTAAGAAGCCTGGATCAGTTTTGCGGTCACCGGAACATCGCGCGGCACGTCAAGATAAGGAAGCACCTGTTCGGCAATGCGCTTGAATATTGGCGCCGCGACTTGTCCGCCTTCATGCTCGCCAACCGGCGAGTCGAGCGAAACGAGAATGGTCACAGCCGGATTGTTAATCGGAGCAAACCCGGTAAATGACGCGATAAATTGGGTTGGCGAATAGCGTTTCGTATTTGGATCAATCTTTTGCGCGGTTCCGGTTTTGCCGGCGGCAGTCCAGCCATCGAGGCGAGCATATTTCCCGGTGCCTTTGGGAGTCAGAATGACGCCTTCCATCAGATTGCGCACCGTCGCGGCAGTTTCGGGACGGAGAACCTGATGCGATTCCGCCTGAGCGGCATCCCCCGAGTAGAGAAGTTGATCGCCCTTGCGAACCTCTGAAACGAGAAACGGCTTGCGAAGAATTCCACCATTGGCAATCGCGGAAACCGCCGTGACGAGTTGAATCGGCGTGACGCCAACTTCTTGCCCCATGGAAATCGAGCCGATGGAAATGCCCGACCACGTATTCAACTTCCCGAGCATGCCTTTGCTTTCCCACGGAAGTTCGATTCCGGTCTGCTGGCCAAAGCCGAAGCTACGGATGTACTCATAAAATTTCGGCGCGCCGAGCCGGAGGGCGACCTTGATCGAACCGACGTCACTCGACTGCGCGAGGATGTCTGACACGGCGAGCATGCCGAACTTTTTGTGGTCGTGAATCTTGTGGCCGGAAAGAGTGACCGCGCCATTTTCGCAGTCGAAGACTTCGTCGGGACGCGTGAGATTCTGATCGAGGGCGGCGGCCAATGTAATCAGCTTGAACGTCGAACCAGGTTCGTAAATCGCGCTAACCGCGCGGTTCATCCGCGCTTCAGGTTTCACTTCGCCCGGCGAATTCGGGTTGAACTTCGGCCAGTTCGCCAGCGCGAGAATTTCTCCGGTGCTGGGGTTCTGGATGATGATCGTCCCGGCGATCGCGTGTGTTTTCGCAATGCCCGCCGCCAACTCGCGCTCGGCGATGTATTGAATTTTTTCGTCGATCGTCAGTACGACGTTCGCGCCCTGATCGCGTTGCGCCTGGCCACCATCAAACCAACGCTGCTTGGCATCGGCCATGACCAAAATCTTTTCGCTCTTGCCGCCGATTTGTTTATCCAGCTGATGCTCGACGCCGCCCTGGCCTTTTTCGTCGAGGTCCACGTAGCCGAGGACATGCGCGGCCATGTCGCGCTTCGGATAGAAGCGCTCGTTTTCCTTCATGGTGTAGACGCCCTTGAGATTCAGCGCCTTCACTGCATCCGATTTGTCCGGCGGCAATTTGCGCAAGACCCACACAAATGTGCTGCCTGAATTGAATTTCGTTTCGAGAACTTCACTGGGAATGTTCAAAACGCCGGCGAGAAGGTGTGCCGCGAGCGCCTTGTTTTCGCCAAGCTCGGTTGGAATCGCGAAAGCGGACTCGACTTCCGTGCTCATCGCCAACGGACGCATGTTGCGGTCGTAAATTGCGCCGCGCTTGGGAGTAATTTCGATTGTACGTTGCTGTTGACGATGCGCTCGGGCCAGATAGTCCGCGTGTTCGAGCAGTTGCAAAAACCCCAAGCGAGCGAAAACCGCGCCCATCCAGAGCGCCACAAATCCGGCGATGATCAACAATCGAAGTTGAACGCGATTTTGCTGCATTTATGTTCCAGGCCGGACGCTGTTCCCGCCAAACTCAACTTTCATTCCCGTCTCCCGCCTGGAGCATTGTCGAGAGAGAAACGGCTACTGTGCGCGATTCCTGCGGGTAAACCGCACGGCAGCCACTTGCGCGCCGCTCGGCACGTCGTACTCGCGAACCTGATCGGGCAAGGGTTGGGTCAATCCCAATCGTAGGCGCGCAATTTGATCGATGCGGCTCGGCCGGCTGAGCGTCGCAATATTCAATTTCAATTCCGAATTCAGCGCCGCGGCCTGCGCCTGTTTCTGTTTCAGCTCTTCCAGCTGGAAACTCAGATCAATGCACTTGAAGTGCTGAAAAATGTAGAGCATACAGCAAAGCGCGATTGCGCCGCCAAGCGCAGCCGTCTTGTAGAAATTCTTCAGCTTTACCGGCTCGACGTGCCGCACCAGCCGCGAATTATCGATTCGCTTCACGGTGCGAAACTCCGTCGTCGCCGCTCTCTTCTTTTTCTTCATAACTCAGACTCTTTCCGCGCACCGCAACTTCGCACTTCGCGATCTTGGGTTCGCCCGCTCTTCTTCTTCGCTGGGACGAATAACGTGTTTCGTCAAAATTTTCAGCGCCCCTTGACGCTCGCCTTCTTTAAACGCTTCCTTCACCATGCGGTCTTCGCCCGAGTGATACGTCAGCAGGACGAACCGCGCTCCTGAATTCATTGTGGCGGGGGTCCGAAAAAGAAACTGCCCGAGTGCCTCCAACTCTCGATTCACCGCTATCCGCAGCGCCAGAAACGTTTTTGTTGCGGGATGCAGTTTCTGCCTTCCCCATTGCTTTCGGGCCCCTGCCACAACCTTTGCCAGGTGCGCGGTGTCGCGAATCGGTCGCGCGCGCATGATCGCCCTGGCGATCCTTCTGGAATCGTGCTCATCCGCCCCGCGGTAGAGCAAATCGGCCAGTTCCTTCTCCGGCCAGCGATTCACAATTTCGTCCGCCGTCAATTCCTCGGCGTCACTCATTCGCATGTCCAGCGGTCCGGCCTCGCGGAACGAAAAGCCCCGTTCCGGCCGGTCAAGCTGCATGCTCGAAACTCCCAAGTCGGCCAAGACCCCGTCCACGTTCGGAATCCCCAACTCTTGTACGACCTCCGCAATCCTTGAGAACGGAGATAAAACGCAATTCACTTTCGAGCCGAACTTCTTCAGCCGCTCCCGCGCGATCTGCAGCGCCTGTGCGTCCTGGTCCAGGCTGATCAACCGGCCCGAATCCAGCCTTTCGGCGATGGCTTCCGAATGACCCGCGGCTCCGAGCGTTGCGTCCACGTAGATTCCGTCCGGTCTTATTCGAAGCCATTCGAGCACCTCATCCAGCAGCACCGGCGTGTGCGGCGCGTTCACGCTCACACAGCCCTAAATCCCAAGATCTTCCAACGCTTTGAAATCCGCCTCGGTGAACTTGTTCTTCTCCATGTCTTCCATGACCTTGGAGTGGTTCATCACTTCCAGGTAGTCCAGCGCCCCAAAAACGTCCACTTCGCCCCTGGTCTGAGCTTTTTCCCGCAAAATCGCCGGTAGCAGCACTCTTCCCTGCTGGTCCATTTCGGCCATCTGCCCGTAATAGCTCGTGTGCATCAAGAACTTTCTCTTCGCCTGGTTTTGCGAGGAAACCTTAGAAAGCTTTTCCTCGATGCCCTGCCAAACCGTAATCGGATAAATCCGTGCTGTATCACCCGTGGGACTCGTGATATAGAATTGATTCCCTAATGCTTTTAGCTCCTCGAGAAACACGGCGGGTATCTTCAGGCGACCCTTCTCGTCCACCTTGGCTGGATAGTTGCCGCGAAGGTTCATTTACCCGTCTGCCCAGGAAGCTTGGATTCTGACGATGAGCCCTCAAACCGACCTTTTGGAGGCCGTTTTTGGTGAAGAAGTGGTTTCTGTTGCCCCAGATGACCACGTCGCCCACTGTCCTCTAAATCCGACTAAGTTGCTCTACTTGAGACCGCTTTAACCCACTACACTCCACTTTTCGCCACATCTTAAATGGGTTTGGAAGCAAGTCAAGAGAAATCGTGCGCATTTGTGAAAAAAGTTGCGAAAGCTGTGGCCGCTTCGAAATCGCGAAAAACACCACTGTGGATTGTGGAAAGGTTTAGTTGAAGCAACGACCACTGGGGGTAGATATTCGCCGTGCTTTCGCCGCCCGTGAACGGCAATGCAAACCTTATTGTTCCCTTCTCTCCAGCCTCGTGCTATCCTCTACTCGTCCAGTGCATCGAAACTCCTGGAGGGACCTGACTATGGAATGGACGACCCCGCGACACGAAGAGATCGATCTGAATTGCGAAGTTAGTTCGTACGCCAACGCAGAGCTTTAGCCGGCTCCGTTGTGAACATTCGGGGACGCGTCTCTGCGCGTCCCTCTTTTTTTGCTCGCCGACCGCTGGCCTGCCAGGACCTTCCTCATGCGTATTAAGATTCTCGGTTCCGCTGCAGGCGGTGGTTTCCCTCAATGGAATTGCGGTTGTCGGAATTGCGCCGGATTGCGTAACGGCTCGCTGAAAGCCGCGCCGCGCACCCAAACTCAAATTGCAGTAGACGCAAATCCGGCATATTCGCAGCGCACGCATTGGGCTTTAATCAACGCTTCACCAGATCTGCGTTCGCAGATTGTTTCAACTCCCGAGCTCGCGCCATACGCTTCCACGCATTCCACCCCGATTTACGACTTATTTCTCACGAGCGCCGATGTCGATTCCGTCGCCGGACTCTTACATATGCGCGAGTTTCAGGGATTCCGGATCCATTCGACTCCTTCTGTCCGCCGCATTCTCGACGAAGAAAATTCTATTTTCCGCGTGTTGGGCCGCGCGACACCGCCGGTGCAGTGGTTTCCGCTCCACATCGCGTCCGAATTTACGCCGACGCACGTTCCGCAATCCGGCGAAGCGCCTCGCTTGTCCGTTCATACCGTCGCAGCAGGCGGCGACTACCCGGATTACGTGGGCGAACGGCTGCGCAGACAGTTGCACCCCCGCGAGGCCGTTGTGGCGCTGGACCTGCAATTCTCCGGCAAGCGAATTTTCGTAGCGCCTTCCCTTCCCGGCATCGATACGACTTGGAAACAATGGGCCCTTGCGAGCGATCTTGTTTTGATTGATGGAACGTTCTGGAGCGACGGCGAGTTGAGGCAAGCAGGACGGGGCAAAAAGACGGCGCGCGAAATGGGGCACATTCCGCTCTCCGGTCCCGACGGGTTGCTCTCGCAATATCCAAAAGGTGGCAACGCGCGAAAAATCCTGCTGCACATCAACAATACAAATCCAATATTGGTTGAAGACAGCGCGGAGCATCGCTCTGTGCTCGATGCCGGCTTCGAAGTCGCCTACGATGGCATGGAGATACAACTGTGAACTCTGCCGAAAAGCCGCCACTGCCGGAAGCCGAATTCATCGCCGGCTTCACCACGATTGGTGAAGAGCAATATCATCACCAGCACCCGTTCCACACACTGATGCACGAGGGCTCTCTGACCCGCGGCCAGCTGCAGGCGTGGGCGCTCAATCGCTACTACTATCAGAGCCACATTCCGATTAAAGACGCCTCCTTGCTCGCGCGCAGCGACGATCCCGTCTTTCGCATCGCCTGGCGCAAGCGCCTGGTCGATCACGATGGAGAACACGGAGTAGCAGGCGGCATTGAAAAATGGCTGCGCCTCGTCGAGGCCACCGGACTGCCGCGCATTCGCGCGATTCGCGGAGAAGGAATTTTGCCCGCCACGCGCTATGCAGTGGACGCCTACATTAGTTTCATTGCGCGCAGCTCCCATCTCGAAGCCGTGGCGTCCTCTTTGACGGAACTTTTCTCCAGAAAATTGATCGCGCTGCGGATGGATCGCCTCCGCGAATTTTATCCTTGGATGGCGGAAGGGCTGGACTACTTCACGGGCCGGCTCACTCAGGCTCCTGAAGATGCTGAGTTCGCCTTATCCTGGGTCGTGAAAAACGCGCGCACGCGCGAACAGCAAGACGCGGCTCATAATGCTTTGCGCGCCAAGTGCGATATCCTCTGGGCGATGCTCGACGCGCTTTATTTTGCTTACGTGCAACCTGGCTGGCCGCCTCCCGGGGCGTTTCAGCCAGATAAGGAATCTTGATGGCGATTGACTTGAACGCGAAACCGCACCTCGCACCGGGCTGCCGTCTTGGCGAAAATAATAGTCAGCGGGTGCTGCTCATGCCGGAGCGCGCTCTGCGCCTGAACGGGCCGAGCCTGGAAATCGTGCAGCGCTGCGATGGAAGACATACCGTCGCGCAAATTGTCGCGGATTTGCAAAAGCTCTATACGAAAGCCGAGCCGCACAAGGTCGAATCCGACATTCTCGGCTATCTCGAACTTTTGCAAAAAGATCGCGCGCTGGATTTTACGCCATAGCTTCGCCCGCCGATTCCGTCAAGAGACACCTTGATAGCTGAAATTATCCCTGAGTGCTACGACGCCGTCGGAAAAAAGACTTTTCGCCCGGACTCCAGGCGCCACAGCGGATTTCGTCCGACCTTTCCTTTTGGACTCTACGCACACGCGCCGCTGAAACATTGGTGCGTCGACTTTTCCGAATTGCGCAGAGCCCTCCTGCAATTTAGGTATGTTTCGGACCAAGAGCTGTATGACAAGCGTGATTATTGGCAGTCCCCCGACAAATTTGAGGAAATCAAAAAAGGTGACTGCGAGGACTATGCGCTGTGGGCATGGAGACAGCTGCTTCACATGAATCTCCCGGCTCGATTTGTCATGGGCAGAGCTGGCCACTATGGCGAAGGCCATGCGTGGGTCACGTTTCAAAAGGACGGGAAGGACTTTTTGCTGGAACCTTTGTCTGCGGCTTTGGGACTGACCATGCCTCGCCTGTCGGCGATTCGTTACAAACCAAGGTACTCCGTGGCATCGGATGGAGAGATCATCTCCTACTATGCGCACCAAGGACAGAAATCTAGCCTTCCGATTCATCGAATTGGATCTCTGATTCTTGAATGGCTGTGGTTTTGGCTGCGATTTGCGCTGCGATTGATCTACGTCGTTGGGCGCAAGCTGCTAAAGAAGTTGGTATAGGTGCAAGGAACTGGAAGGTTCTATAGAAAACTAACGGGTTATGCCGGGAGTCAAATCTACTGCAGAATAGAAGTGCTTGATTTCGGGGACAGAGTCAATGAGGCTCGCTACCCCTTAGTTGGAAATTGCTTTTCGATGACTGCTTCGCAGAACAATCCGCTCGCCCTTGTTTGCGAACTGACGCACCGTTGCCCTCTGCATTGCGTCTACTGCTCGAATCCTCGTGAACTGGCCGCGCGAAATTCCGAACTCGACTCCGAAACCTGGACTTCTGTTTTTCACCAGGCCGCCAAACTCGGAGTGCTGCAAGCGGATTTCACCGGCGGTGAACCCCTCGCGCGTACGGACATTGTCGAGCTCGTTCGCGCAGCGCGTGCAGTAGGACTCTACGTCAGCCTCATCACCTCCGGCCTGCCCCTCGACGAACCAAAGCTCGACGCCCTCATCGCTGCGGGCCTCGACCATTTTCAACTGAGCTTTCAAGCAGCCACGGAAAGCATCGCGGAAGAAATCTCGGGTACCAAGACGCACACGCAAAAACTTCGTGTTCTCGAATGGCTCAAATCCCGTCGCGTCGGCGTCACGTTGAATTTTGTTCTTCATCACCGCAATCTTCACCAGATGGACGAAATGCTGGCCCTTGCCGAGTCTTCCTCCGCGTCCCGCATGGAATTTGCGAACGTGCAGTACTACGGCTGGGGTTTTGCAAATCGCGACCTTCTGCTGCCAACGCGCCTGCAACTCGACGAATTCATGGCGAAAGTTAAATCCGCTGAGGAACGTCTACGCGGCAAAATCCGCGTCGAGTATGTCGTGCCGGACTATTACGCAAAGTACCCAAAGCCCTGCATGGGTGGCTGGGGACGCAAGGTCATACTGATTGCGCCGGACGGCAGCGCGCTTCCCTGTCATGCCGCGAGCATCATTCCCGGATTGCGATTTGAAAACGTGAAAAAACAATCGCTGCGGGGAATTTGGGAACAGAGCGAGGCCTTCCAAAAATTCCGCGGCGAATCCTGGATGCACGAACCTTGCAAATCCTGCGAACGCCGTTCACAGGACTTCGGCGGTTGCCGCTGCCAGGCCCTTCTACTAGCCGGAGACGCTGCCGCAACCGATCCTGTCTGCTCGCTCTCGCCGGATCGCGGAAAAGTCGACGCGATTCTCAAATCGGTGCCATCCTCGGGCATCACTGGCCAACCAGAATTTCTTTATCGCCCGAATCCCGCCTGACCTTCCTTGTTGTAAAATGCCGGAGCAAAACTGCATCCAAAGGACCGCTTATGAAACTTCGCAGACCGTTCTTCCTCGTCGCCTTACTCTTCGCCGCACTCGTCGCAAGCAACCTCGCGGCGCAATCGACCTACACACCTAGCCCGGAGAATTTGAAAGCCCGCCAGGAATTTCAGGACATCAAGTTCGGCTTGTTCATCCACTGGGGCGTTTACAGCGTCCTCGGCGACGGCGAGTGGGTCCTTCATGACCGCAAACTGAAAATCCACGATTACGAGCGCCTGCCAAAATTTTTCGATCCCGAAAAATTTGATGCGAAAGCCTGGGTCGCCCTCGCCAAAGCAGCCGGCATGAAATACATCACCATCACTTCCCGCCATCACGATGGCTTCGCCATGTTCGATTCGAAAATTTCAGATTGGAACATCGTCCAGCGCACGCCGTACGGAAAAGATCCCCTCAAGCAACTCGCCGACGAAGCGCACAAGCAAGGCATTAAATTGTTTTTCTATTACTCGCAGCTCGATTGGCACAATCCGGATTACTACCCGCGCGGCGCCACCTCATGGGACAACGGCCGTCCCGACAGCGGCAACTTCAGCTCCTACATCGACGACTACATGAACGGTCAGTTGCGCGAACTGCTCACAAACTACGGCTCCATCGCCGGGATCTGGTTTGACGGCATGTGGGACAAACCCAACGCCGACTGGCATCTCGACAAAACGTACGCGCTGATCCACCAGCTTCAGCCCGCGGCGCTCATCATTCCGAATCATCACCAATCGCCGAAGCCCGGCGAAGACGTGCAAACGTTCGAACGCGATTTACCCGGCCGCAACACCGCCGGCTTCAACACGACTTACGTCAGCGATGCCCTCCCCCTAGAAAGCTGCAACACCCTGAACGGTTCGTGGGGATTCAATATCGGCGACACAAAATACAAATCGTCCGAAGAAATCGAAGAGATGCTCGTCCGTGCCGCCGGCAACAATTCCAATTTGCTGCTCAACATCGGCCCGCTGCCAAACGGTGAAATTCAGGATGAGTTTCAAACTCGCCTTCGCGCCGTCGGCGAATGGGTCGCCAGATACGGCGACTCCATCTATGGAACACGCGGCGGCCCGCTCGCTCCCGCCGACTGGGGCGTCACCACCCAAAAAGGAAACAAAATCTATGTCCACATTCTCAAGTGGAACGCTCCGCTCCTCGCGCTCCCTCCGATTTCGAAATCAATCGCGAGCGGACAGGAACTGATCGGCGGAGCAAAAGTGGAAGTAACTCAGACGCCGAACGGCGTTGTCCTGAAATTGCCGGCGGCAAATAAAAACGAAACGGATCGCGTGATCGTCCTGTCTGTGAATTAAGCCTTCGTGCGTGTGGGCGTCGCGCTCCGCGCCCAAGGCACGGCGCGCCAGAAGTAAATCAGGCTGCCCAATAAGCAAACCACGCCGAAAACCGCTACGGTTGCCGGGGCTCCAAATCGCTTGGCCAATCCGCCCGCAATGAGCGAACCGATCGGCTGCACTCCCATAAACATGGTTGCGTAGACAGCCATCACGCGGCTGCGCAGTACATCGGGCACGCGATTTTGCACCGTCGTGTTTGTTGCAGCCATTTGCGACGTCGCCGCAAAGCCAAAAATGAAGAGAACAACTGCGGAAATCCAAAACAATCGTGATTGTGAAAAAATGATGAGACCGGCGGACGCGATCAAAAACATTGTCCCAACCCACGTTAGCATTCCTTTGTAGTGCGTCCGCGCCGCAAAATGCAGTGCCCCCAGAACCGCGCCGATTCCCGAAGCGCTCATCAGCAATCCCAAGCTTCGCGCGCCGCCGTGCAGCACATCCCGCGCAAAGATCGGCATGAAGACCATGTATTGCAGTCCGAAAAAGCTCAACATGCTGAGTAGAATCAGCGCCGCTCGAACCACTCGGTCGCTCATCGCAAACCGGAATCCTTGCAAAAGGCTTTGCCAGGCCGAGTGTGTTCCCCCCATTTCTTCTTGAGGCGCGATTCGCATCGCCAGTAGCGCTACGATCACGGCGAGAAAACTCAGGCCATTCACAAAAAAGCACCAACCTTCGCCAATTAAAGCAATCGAAAACCCCGCAATAGCCGGGCCCACCACGCGGGCTCCGTTAAAAATCGAAGAGTTCAACGCAATCGCGTTCGGCAGATCAGGCTTCCCCACCATGTTCACAAAAAACGACTGGCGAATCGGCACGTCGAACGCATTTACGATACCCTGCGAAAAACCAACGACAATTACCACCCAGGCGCCGCGGCGGCCGTGAATCAAATGCGCCAGCGTCAACCCCGCGAGCAGAAATGCCAACAACATCGAAACGGCCTGCGTGGCAATCACGCCCCGGTGCCGGCTATAGCGGTCGCCCACATACCCGCCTACCGACGACAGCAACAGCATCGGAATCTGGTTCATGAACCCGAAAATTCCGAGTAGCGCCGCGGAACCTGTGAGCTGGTAAATGAACCAGAGCTGCGCCGTGTTCTGGATCCACGTCCCGATGAGCGATACGAGCTGTCCACCAAGGAAAAGTTGGAAATTGCGATGCTTTAATGCGCGAAAGCGTGCTGAAGAAACGCTGTTACTGCCGGGTGATTGTTGCAGGGGTGCGGCGGTGTCGCCCGTGGCCAAACTCTTCTCCTCATTCTGTTCGATGCCACAGAATGCGAATAGTCACGATGCCGCGTTTTGCGAGCTCGTGTCAACGCTCCATATTGTCTCGGAGAAGGTTCTGGAAACTGCTTATTCGTTTGGCGGCTCTGGCGCGCCGCCCACATGCTGGTGGGCCAGGTCGCGCAGCATGGATTTGTCATCTTCGTTCATGCCGCGCGTGAAGTTTGGATCGTTCAAGTGCTGATTCCGCGCCGACTCCGGCATGTTCTGCAAAACGTTGAGCCGGCTACCGATCGCTCGCTGGCGATCCGGCGGAAGCTGCCGCCACTTTGGCAGTACGTCATTCTTGATGTGATTCTTCTGATCCGGCGTCAGTCGGCGCCAGTTTTCCAAGCCGCGCTTAATTCGCTGTTGTTCAGCAGGTGTCCGCTTCTGAAAGTCCCGATTGTTATCGATCGTTCTCTGCTTTTCCTGCGGATTCAGGTTATTGAAATTTCTTGTCGCTTCAGGCGGACGATTCTGCTGATTCCGTGCGCGTTCCGGCGGACGATTCGAGCTCGGAACGACCGGCTCGCGCGCCGGCGGCCGATTCGGATTACTCGGCGCGTTTGCGCGCTGCTGGTCCCTCGCCGGATGCCCTTGCGGCTGCGGTCTTTGTTCCTGTCGCGGCTGGTTTTTCGGCGGACGATTCTGGCCATGTGCCGGGGATACAACCAGTACGCCAACTACCAGCGCCACCAGCCAGCCCGCGAATTGGAATCGTCTGCTCATCTCTCTTTACATTTGCTGCGGTTGCTGCTGCTGCGACGTCGCATCCGAATCGCTTGCATCATCATCCGGCGTTTGCGACAAATCCGACAGCGGCGCGAAGCTCGAAATCACGTCGTAGTCCGTGCTCTCCACCACCGGCAAATCCGTCGCCTCAATCTGCGGCGGAGGTGTCTGCCGCGATCCCAGCCACACCGTCGCCACCAAAAGCAGCGAAGCCACAAAAGCAATCCGCGGCGACGGCGTCAACCACGCCAGCCAGCTTCTCCGCTTTCCCGGCTCCGCCGCCACTAGCGCATGCACGCGCGCATTAAACGCGCCCGACGGCTCGATCATCGGCAGTTCGTCCAGCAAATCCCCCACCGCGCGAAACTCATTCACACGCAGACGGCACGCCGCGCACCCAGCCAGGTGCTTATCCACCTCGGAGCGCTCGCCTTCTTTCAGGCGGCCATCCACATACGCCAAAATTCTCGTTTCCATCTTCTGACAGCTCATAACTACCATCCTTGGGCCCTAGTGCTTTACCGAGGACGCCATGTAGCGCCGACCTTCTGAGGCCGGCATCTTCATTTCGCCGCTCTCGCTACCAGTGGGGCCAGTTCCACTCGCAACGTTTCATATGCCCGGAAGAGCAACGACTTCAGCGCGCTTTCCGAGCACCGCAAAATCTTCGCAATCTCCGAGTAGTCCAACTCCTGATACTTATGCAATAAAACCGCCGCGCGTTGCTTCTCCGGCAGCTTTTCGATTGCATGGCGAATCATCTTTTTTCTCGACTCTTCCACCAGGTGCTGCTCGATGTCCGGATGCTCGTCTGCCACTTCCATCATCCGCTCGTCGCCATCTTCCGCGTTCGCCACGATCGGCGCGTCCATCGAAATTTCCAGCTTCTGGTACCGATGGTCGCGCAGCGAATTCAGCGCGAGGTTGGTTGCAATTCGGAAAAGCCAGGTGGTGAACTTCGCGCTCGGCTCGTAATCTTCCCGCGCGCGATACACCCGCAAAAACACTTCCTGGGCCAGGTCTTCTGCCTGTTCCCGGCTCCGAACCATCCGGTACAGGAAATTGACCAGTGGCGTCCGATAGCGCTGCAGTAAAAGCTCGAACGACTGTTGGTCGCCCGCCTTTACGTCCAGCATTAGTTGGACGTCCGACCTGGTCATAGCAACCACATCCTATCGAACACCTGAATTATCAGAAAGTTGCAAGATGGTGTCCGTTAACGGCGACACTCCTCGCCCAGCCTAGACATGAAATAAGTGCTGCATTATCAATACACTAGCAACCCCGAAAAACACAAGCGCCGCCATTCGCCAGTTCGGCTCCTTATTCACTTCCGGCAAGAGGTCCGTCGCTGCCACATACACCGTCACTCCGCCTGAAAGCGGCAGCGCGTACTGCAACTGACTTTGCAGCAGGCTCGTCAAGAGCACTCCCAGCAAAGTCGCTCCGCCCAACGCAGCGGCCGCTTGAATCGCTTTCTTTTTTCCCTTGCCGCATGCCAAAAATACCGACGCCACCGTAAATCCTTCCGGCAGCTTATGCAAAAACACGGCAATAAATATCACTGTTCCCAGCCACGTCGAAACCAAAAACCCAGACGCGATCGCCACGCCGTCGAAAAAAGTGTGAATCGTCAGCCCCAGCATCACGCTGCTTTGCGCGCGATGATGCGACATCTCCTTTGTGTGTGTCTCTTCGCCAAAATGAAAATGCGGCGCCAGCGTATGTTCAAAAAGGTGTATGAGGAAAAATCCCGCCAGCACAAACAACAGCGCGTCGCGCCCGGCTAACGTGATGGACGCGGGAATAATTTCGAGGAACGCCACCGCCAGCATGTACCCCGCGCCCAGCGCCAAAAAATATTGCAGGTATTGCCGCGGCCAATCCTTGCGCACAACAAAATACCCGCCAAGCAAATTCCCCGCCGCGGCCACAAGCCCCAGCCCTGCCGCCATCGCCGTCCGAATTGCCAGTTCGTGTCCCATTTCGCCTGGTTAAGTCTGAGTAGGTCAAAAATTCAAACTGGCCTAATGACGTCAAAGTGAATCTTGACGCAGCAGGATACACCACTCGGCCAATTTGTTTGGAATTAGTGCGCGGCGCCGGATTGAGAGGCGGATCGCAGGGCTTCGGCGCGCTCGCGCGCCCTATGCTCTTTCCCGGTATCACCTTGTTCCTGCGCCAGCTCTGCAAGCACATCCCAAACAGAGGCGCTTTCCGGCATCAACTGTGCAGCACGCTCCTGCTGCGCAACCGCGGCGGGCAAGTCATTCATTGCTCGCAGCGCCCTTGCGCGTGAAGCCGCGAGCCTGCCGTTGAAACCGCGCCCTTCCTCTGAATTGAAATCGTTCAGGAACGGGCTCTTCGCATCTGCAAGATCAAAATCGGCAAGCGCATCCTTCGGCCGACCCTCAGAAATCTCAACTAATCCCAAGCTGCGCAATCTTTCATGCGGCACAAGGGACAGCTCAATCGCTTCCTTCACGCAGCGCTCTGCGTCCGCGTATCTCTTCTGGCTGTTGTAAAGTGCCGCCAGCGCAAACCATCCCGCATCGCTCGGCAGCCTTTGCACAGCGTGCAAATACTCCTGTTCCGCTTCCGCCACTTTGCCGTTCGCCTGCAGAAGCTGCGCTTTCGTCAAATGCAAACTTTCGTTCTCAGGAAAGAGCGCTTCCGCCTGTTGCAAAGCTGCGTACGCTTCCGCATCACGCGACAAAATGTAATAAGCCGACGCCGAGTTCAGCAAAAAATTGAACCGCTCCGCGCGCGCCCGCCACGAATCGCCTTTCGCGGCCGCCGGCTCAGCCAACGTCGCCTTGTCGCAACTCACGGCGAGCTTTTCCACCCACTTTGCGTTTTCCGGGCGATTCCGCACAAAAATGATCGAAACATCATCCAGGTAGACCGGTTTCCACTTTACGCTGTGGCAATAGTCCGCCAGCGGAAAAGAGTTCAGTCCCCAGTATCGCGAAAGCGAAAACACGACTGTGTTGATTTTCCATTTCGCGGCGGTATCGTCCCACAAAGCGGAATCCGGCGCGGCCGATTGCAGCGCTCGCTGTTCCAAGAATATCTCTCGGCCGAAGGGAATGTACCTCCCGTCCGCAAACACAGGATACGATTCGCCTACGCGGAAATTCAAATATCCGCCTGCGTTGTAGCCATGAAAAAGATTTCGCGGCAATTTCTCGCGTTCCAGAAAATCCATCGCCTTTTCCGGGAACCACCACGATTCTCCCGCTCCAAAAAGGGCAATCTCACCTGCATTGACGTAGTGCCGCTGCGTAAGAAGGTCTCTTGTACGCAGAGTCACAACAATCAGCGCGCCAAGTGCGAATCCTATTCCGATGGCTGCCCGTTTGCCTTTGAAAAAAGGCAACTCGCCCAATTCCGAAAATAGCGTGCCCCCAATCACTACCACCAAAATCGCGAAAATCGCCTGAAACCGGACGTGTCTTATCGCTTCCACCATCCCGCCGGCCAGCAGAATTGCCGCGCCAATTCTTCCTTTCGAACGGCAAAACAAAATCGCGAAAAGCCCGAGCACGAGCATCCACCAGTCTCCGCTCGCGGGATCGAGTGGACTCAAAAATTGCCGCAACGCCAGCGCGTTGAAATGCACTCCGGACCACTCGCCGATGAAATCCGCCGAAGGTTGCGCCGCAGCATTCTGCAGCAGCAACGATTTGTAAATCCCGATTCCCCACGGGTTCGCGACCGTCGCGACGGCGCTCGCCAAGATCCATGGAACTGCTTGCTTCGCGCGCCGAAGCGCGCCTTCTCGCTGCTCACCAAAAACCGTCCCGCATCCTTCCATCAATAGATATCCGAACATCAGCAGGAACCCCGCCGCAAATCCCAAGTGCAGATTCACCCACGCCAACATCAGCACAGGCAGCAACCACAAAGGAACTCGCTCCCCCTCGCGATGCCGCCACAACAAGACAAGAACGGCCGCGAACAAAATTGTCGTAAAGAGATCGGCCCGTGGCGCAGTTCGAAATGCAATCGCCGGCACAGCCACAATCGCCAGCGCCGCTGTCGCCGCATTTCCGCGCCAAGTCAGCAGCGCAACTGTTCCCGCGCACCCAATCGCATTCAGCCACGAAAGCGCCGCATAACCGCCAGCAAGAAAAAACAAATAGAAAATCACGCCCGAAAGTGGCGGGTACACCCATCGCGCGCCGGGAACTGTGTACGTATTCAACGCAATCGACGGAATTTGGTGATGCTGAGCGATGTAGCGGCCAGTAGCCATCTGCCAGCCAAGATCCGTCTCGCTGACCGTGCGCAGTCCGGCGAAGAGCGCATACACAATCGCAATCGCGATCAACACCACGCGAAGCCAATCGCGCCACTTATCCTGCTTAACGTTCATCGAAATTGATTCTGGTGGGAAACTTCCATGCGCGCAACGTGCGTCATGCCAGCCTGTGACCGATTCCTACCGGCTCGGCGAGTGCTCCAAGCAAATTCTGTCATCCTGAGTCCGCCAAAGGCTGACAAAGTACCTCAACGATGAAACTCGCAGCCGAACGATCTGTCGGCGCTCATCCAGAATGGCGAAACAGAATTACATCACCCTCTTGCACGATGTACTCTTTTCCTTCCAGCTTCACCTGCGCCTTTTCCCGCGCTGCGCCCAACGATCCCGCCGCCACCAAATCGTTCCACCGCACCACTTCCGCGCGAATAAATCCCTTTTCAATGTCGCTGTGAATCGCTCCCGCCGCCTTCACCGCATTCGTATTCTTGTGAATCGTCCACGCACGAACCTCAGGTTCTCCGGCCGTAAAAAATGACGTCAGCCCCATCAAGTCATAAGTCGCATGAATCAAGCGATTCAGCCCCGGCTCTTTCAATCCATAGGACGCCAGCAACTCCGCCGCCTCTTTTTCGTCCATCTCCGCAAGCTCCGCTTCCAGCCGCCCGCACACGGCCACAACTCCCGTGTTCGGCCGCCCTTGTAGCGCGCCAAGCTTGTGCCGCTCAACTGCTGTCCCCAGTTCGCCCGCTTCATCGTCGCCCATATTCAGCACGAACAGCATCGGCCGCTGCGACAAAAACAAGAATCCACCGATCGGCCGCCGTTCTTCCGGCGTCAACTCCAACTCGCGCAAAGGCTTTTCGGTTTCCAGATGCGCCTTGCACTTCTCCAGTACCGCTTTTTCCAGCTCAAATTGCTTGTCGGCTTTCTTCTTCAAATCTTTTTCGAGCCGTTCCAGCCGTTTCGTAATCTGGTCCAGGTCCGAAAACATCAACTCCAGTTCCAGATTCGTTGCGTCACGCAGAGGGTCAATACTTCCCTCAGCGTGCGGAACGCTCGGATCGTCAAACACACGAATCACGTGCATGATGCAATCCACCTCGCGCAGCGACGCCAACGACTCGCGCATGCGCTCTTTCTGCATGCCTCCCAAATCCACGTACTGCACCGTCGCGTAAGTAATTTTCTTGGGGTTATACAGCTTCGCCAAATCGAGCAGGCGCGGCTCCGGCACCTTCGCCACGCCCACCCGCGTTTCTTGGCCGCCCTTCGACGCGTCCACATGCGCCTTCGTCAAAATCCGGAACAGCGTCGTCTTCCCAACCTGTGGTAGCCCAATAATTCCTGTTTGCATAAACCCGGAATTTTAGCACACGCGCCCGCCTTACCCCGTCGTCGCCGCGATGCAGGTAGCGGCCGCTCTCCGAAGCGGGCGCAGTTGCGATGTGCAATGGAACCTAGGCAAGTAGGCACCGCTACGGCCATCAGGTTATTGCAGCCAGATATCGCGACTACCCGCGCAACTACCATTCACACCTGATCTGGAACGCACGTCGGCGATCCCGTATGCCTCGGCGTGCGGGCCCAAAACCACGTTGTCGAGCTCCACCACCGAGTCTCCCTTTCTTGTGATCGCATCGACGG
>DATLVG010000162.1:0-14005 GCA_035577625.1 Candidatus Dormiibacterota bacterium | reverse complement strand
GGCGGGTGTAGCGGACGTTTTCGTCGCGCAAGAGAATGTTGATGTGTTCGTGGACCCAGCCCTGCGCGCTGATGGTATGCTGCGATTTGCCGTGACGTCACGCCAGCACATTTTGAAGCGGAGGGTCCGGTTCAGAATAATAATTGTACGAAGTGTCACATGCCTGAAATTAAGTTGGCCGATGGCTTAGCAACCTTCCACGATCATCGTATTCGCATTGTTAGGCCGGGAGCGGAGTATCCGGACTGAGACAGGCAAGTACCCCGACTTACGTATAAAGCAATAAATTAGCCGCCGGAGACGGCGGGAACGATGGAGATTTCGGAGTTGGGTGGGAGGGGAGTGGCGAGGCCGCCGGTGTAGCGGATGTTTTCCTCACCGACGAAGAGGTTGATATGTTCGCGGACCTGGCCTTGCTCGGTGACAACGCGGTCGCGAACGCCGGGGTAGAGGGCGTAAAGGGCGAACAGGGCATCGGCGAGAGTGGCGGGCGATATTGCGAGCTCGACGATCCGGCGGCCGGTGGTGAATTCGCGCAAGGCGCCAGGGATGTGGAACGTTACGGGCACGGTTAACGCCTCTTTGTGGATGGCTTCACGGAGGAACGGGATTTCTTGGACTGGGATCTGCTGCGGGAACTGGGGGATTGGTCCGAGGATGAATTGTTGGAGACAGCGCGGCTGAGAGTCGGCACTGCTTCGCCGGAAGAGCCGTCCACGTAAGCGGTGCGCACGCAGGTGATCGAGGGCAATCCGTCCAGAACTTTTCCCCATGTGCGGCCTTCATCGCGAGAGCCGAAGAGCTGGCCGCTGCGCGTTCCAAAATAGATGCCGACAGGATCGAACGAATCCGCAACCAGGCAATCACGCAGGACAGTTTCGTAGGCGAGCTTTTGCGGCAGGCCGCGCATGAGTGGTTCCCACGAGCCGCCACCGTTGCGAGTGCGATAGACGCGGAGTCGGCCATCGCAAGAGCAGCGAAATTCGTCGGATTCAACGGGAATGACGTAGACGCAATCGGGATTTCTGGGATGAACGATCATGGCGAAGCCGAAATCGGAGGGCACACCGTTGCCGATGTCTTTCCAGTTTTCCGCGTAATCGTCGGAGCGATAGAGGCCCCAGTGATTTTGCAAGAAAAGTCGCTCGGGACGAGACGGGTGCGTCGCAATTTTGTGAATGCACTGGCCGAATTCGGGATTCTTGTTCGGCATGAATAAAGCGCGGATGCCACGATTTTGCGCGGTCCAAGTCTGGCCGCCGTCGTTGGTGCGGTAAACGCCTCCGGCGGAAATTGCGACGTACATGCGCTGATTGTCTGTAGGGTCGAGGACGATGGTGTGCAAGGCGAGGCCGCCATTGCCGGGCATCCAGCGCGGACGATGCGGATGATCGAAGAGGCTGCGTACTAAGGACCAAGTGTCTCCAGCGTCGCGCGATTCGAACAGAGCGGCAGGCTCGACGCCGCAATAGAGGACGTCGGGTTCTTCGGGGCGGCCGAGCGTAATCTGCCAGATATTTTTCAACGACATGCCAGTGTCCGGTGGAAAGCGGATGGGAGCTTCGGGCGGATTGGTCCAGCTTTTTCCAAAGTCGTCGCTGGAGCGGAGGATGGTGCCCCAAAAGTTTTGTGTGGAGACCCAGATGCGGTGACGGCCGGCGCGTCCGTCGTAGGCGAGCGCGTAGATGTTGTGACCGTGGAAGTATGGGCCGCCGACTTCCCATCGCGTGCGGTGGACATTCGAACGGAGGATGAAAGCGCCTTTGGTGGTACCGACGAGCAAAAGAAAATCGCCGCGTTTCACGAGAGCGTGTTTTACGCCGCGGAATGCAGTGGTGCGGACCGGGCCCTGATCGGCGCTGGAATTCGGCGCAACGACGGCGCCCCATTGGACTGCTTCCAACGCCGCTTGTACTTCGCTGGCGCGCTGGTAGCGCTCGGCGGGTTCTTTTGCGAGGCACCGCTGGATAACGGCCCAAAGACTGGGCGGAACGGGAGGGCCGAGCGGGGCAGGCAGTTCCCGCATGATGCCGGAGCTGATTTCGAAACCCGTGCGTCCACCGAAGGGCAATTTGCCGCATGCGGCTTCGTAGAGAACAATTCCGAGCGCCCAGAGATCACTGCGGCTGTCGGCTGGTTCGCCGCGCAGGATTTCGGGAGCCATGTAGTGAAGAGTGCCACTGATGGTGGAGACGTCCTGGGTGCTGGCGAAGGTTGTGGTGGGACCTTCGAGGATTGTACTCCCGGCGCGTTTGGCGAGGCCGAAGTCGAGGACTTTGACCAAGCCGGATGAAGTGACGACGACGTTGGCGGATTTCAGGTCGCGGTGAATGATGCCTTTATCGTGGGCGCGGCAGAGAGCGGCGGCGATTTGCGTGCCGTAGCGCAGAACAGATTCCGGCGGGATGCCGACGTCTCCGCGGAGCGTGCGGAGGGTTTTGCCTTCAACGAGCTCCATGACGATGTAGAGTTCGCCGTCGGTTTCGGCGACTTCGTAGATGGTGCAGATATTAGGGTGGGCGAGGGAAGAAGAGGCGCGGGCTTCGTGGAGGAGATTTTGGCTGGCGGCGGGGTCTAGGCCAGCGTCTTTCTTGACGACTTTGAGCGCGACATCGCGATGGAGGACTTCGTCAAATGCGCGGTAGACGACGCCCATTCCGCCCTCGCCAATTTTTTCGGTAACGCGGTAATGGCCGACGACTTGACCGATCAAAGATTGCTCCTTGTCAGCCCCATGCTAATGCGGGCGTGGAGATGCGTCAACGAAGTGGAAGACGTTTCAGTGCCGAATGTATGGCGATACAAGGTTCAGTTTGAATCCAACTTATCCATTTCCGGGCTTGTAAGTCCAAACCCCGGGCATCGTTTTGTCACGATCGATGAAATTCAAATTGAACCCCGATTCGCATCTTGGCTGAGCACAAGAGAAAAGGTTGAGACCGACATCGATAGTTGAGACGGCTGTGCGTCGACAATGTTTGCAAGACACTGTAGTTTTGCGGCCGCTTATTTTTTGGCGGGGGTGATGTCGGTGACGGGGATGTCCCAGTGTGCGAGGAGGATCTCGAAACGACGTTTTTCTTCCTGCTGGTAAGCGGTCTGGTTGGGAAAGAGTCGCTTCATGGTTTCTTCTTCGGCGGGGTTGGCGGTGGTGGCGACGGTGGAATTTTTGAACGTGATGGTGACGCGATAGTCCCAGCGGGAGTCTTCGGTCATGTGATTGGCGGGAGTCTCGATTTTGACGGAGAGGAAGTCGCCTGATTTGATGCGTTCCTGCAGGAGCGGGTAGTGGTTCTTGAGGAAGAGATTGAGAAATTCCTGCTGATGGCCCCACTGGACTTTGTAGTAGTACTCCATGGCGTAGGGATTGTTGGCGGCGCCTTGTGGCGGCGCGCCTTGGGCGCAAATGGACGCGGCTGCGAAAAGGGATAGCGCAAAGCTTAGAAAGAGTCTCACGGGCCCTCCGAATTTCGAGGATTGTAACCGTCGAATGGACGGCCCGCAAGAGAAGCTAGAGAGAACGCGTACCGCCGTTTCAGGAGAAGGGCGGAGAGGTCAGAGGGACGGCCGCGTTGGTTTGGGACTTGTGATAGGCGAAGGCGCCGCGCATGCCGTGGAGAAATCCGAGAAGGATAAAGATGCCCATGAAGAGACCACCGCCGGCTGGTCCGCTTTTAGCGATCATGTAGATACGCTCGAAAAGAAAGAGGGCAAAGCCGGCGACACCGGCGAAACGCGAATAACGAGAGAGTCCAAAGGCGATGCCGGCGAAAAGAGCGGCGTCGAAGAGTGCGGAGCCGTCGATTGGGAGGTTCGCGATTTTCGTGCCGGACAGGGCGAGAAGCGCGAATAAGGTGGTGACGCCGGCGACGAAAACGGCGCACCACATGGCGACACGGCAAGCCTTCTTTGCTTCTTCCGCGTTGTTGACGTCCGGCCAAAACCAAGATGAGTTATTCATGGAGACGCTCCTTCCGGTCAAAATGGCAAACGAGAGCGAGGGAGGCTATAGAACGCCAGGACAGGTGCGTCCTGGTACTTCGCTGGGACGATTGGAAGCGGCTATATTTTGAAGCGGACAATCGGCGGAGGTGGCGCTTTGGACGTGATGCCAGGCGCGCGAATGCCTTATTGCTCGATTGGATGAGTTTACGCGCAATTTAGAACGCGGCGAGAGAAGGCGGCCGATACTGAGGACATGGAAAAGAGCCTCGCGAACGGGTTGGCGGCGCGCGCTGTGATTTTTGGATTTGTGGCGCTGGTGATCTGGTGGGTGCTGCCCAGCTCGGGAAATTCAGAATTCACAAAGATGAATGCCGCGATGCAGAATGCGAGAAGTTGGCGCGCGCATACCGTAGTGAACGAACCGACGAAGATGGTCGATTCGTTGACCGAAGTGTATTGTCCGTCGCGGGTGCATAGCGTGACGAAGTCTTCGCGAGAAGATGGCGGAGTACGGCGGGAAGACAGCAGCGAACTGATTTGGATCGAGGGCGCGACGTACACGAAGGGGGCCGAGGGTTGGACGTTTTCGCGCGAACTGCGTCAGAACACGTCGGAATGCATGTGGGGCGCGCGAGGAAGCGACATGCTGCTGGCGCAGATGGACGTGATCGCGCTGAGGGGAAAGATTCGAAAAGGCAGCAGGCGGGAAGTGAACGGATTTGGGTGCCGCGACTGGATTGCGAGCTTGGCGGCACCGGCGGGTTCGCGAGACGTCTTTGGAGTGTGCGTGGACAGCGACGATTTGCCGCGCGAAGTGTTCACGCCGGATCGAAGCGAAGTGATCAGTTACACGGACTGGAATCAACCGATCAAAATCGATGCGCCGCCGACGGATGAAGTCGTGGTGCCGCGGCGATAGGAGAAAACGATGAGTGGGAAGGGCGTACTAGGAATTGCGGCGACGGTGATTTTGTTGATGGTGGTGGCGTACTACGCGATGCCGAATCCGGGGAAGAAAGCGCTCCGCGGAGAAGCGATCGCGATGAACAACGTGACCAGCTGGAGAATTCGCACGGAAGTCAGTAGAAACGGCCGGCTCTACCTAACACGGACGCACGTGGCGCAATGTCCGGACAAGGAGCAGATCGTGGAAATGGGACCAGAGAGCATGTCGGAGTACGTGCGGATTGGCGACGACATTTACTACCGCAAGAATGTCGTCAAGTGGGTGAAGGGCACGCCGGGACCGGATTTGTTTACACCGTTTCCGACGCCGCGGCCGTGTCTGACAAATCCGAATGAGCCGAGCAGCAATCCACCGGGAGGGGCGGAAGAGATGAAGCAGTGGATTGAGGGCGACGCTTCGGATGGGAGTATTTCGAAAGGCGAGATGGCGGAATTCAAAGGGACCAAGTGCCAGCAGTGGCAGTTGACGCGGATCACCGCGCGGAATTCGTTGGGGAGTTATACGGCTTGTCTGCGAGAAGGGGATGATTTGCCGGTGTATTGGAAGGGCCCAGGCGACCGGTTCAGCATATATTTTGAGTGGGATCCGTCGGTGACGATTGAAGTTCCGGATCTGAATGCGAACGACATGCGCATGCCGACGATGCCGTGAGGCGCGAGTCGACTCTCAGAAAAACTCCTTATGCGTGGTCAGCGCGCTGCCCGCACGTTGGGTATTTCCTTCAAAAAGCTTATTCAAGTTGCATTCGCGCGGGTGGCGAATAGACTAGACCCGCGCGAGGACGCGAGCGCGCAAGCGCATCTTTCAACTGAGGTGAACAACTAATGACAACGGACCGGCGGTCGTTTGTGAAGACAGCGTTAGGCGCAGCGGCGCTGGCGCCGGCGGTGGCCGCAACGCAAGCGCAAGGACCGCGGGATTGGAGCGAACAGAATCCGGTGCGGTATCCGGATGCGGATATCGTGGTGTTGGACAAGCGATTTGCGAAATATAAATTGGGCGGGACGTCGATTCATCGTTTGTATACAGGAATGTTGTGGGCGGAGGGGCCGGCATGGAACGGTGTCGGGCAATATCTGGTGTGGAGCGACATTCCAAACGACCGGCAATTGCGTTGGCTGCCGGAAGATGGACATGTGAGCGTGATGCGGCAACCTTCGAACTATTCGAATGGGAATACGTTTGATTTTCATGGGCGGCAGGTGAGCTGCGAGCACGGGACGCGGCGCGTGGTGCGCTATGAACACGACGGAAGCGTGACGGTGCTGACGGATAAATTTCAGGGAAAGCAGTACAACGCGCCGAACGACATCGTGGTACATCCGGAGGGAGATATTTGGTTTACGGATCCGGGGTATGGGTCGTTGGGGAATTATGAGGGCTACAAAGGAGATTTGTTGTTGAAGGAAGCGGTGTATCGGATCGATGGGAAGACGGGCGCAGTAGAAAAAGTGGAAGACGAGATGTACAAGCCGAATGGGATTTGTTTTTCGCCGGACTACAAGAAAGTCTACATTTGCGACACGGGGGCATCGCATTATCCGGAGGCGCCGAAGATTGTGAAGGGATTTGATTTGGCGGATGGAAAGAAATTGAAGAATGGGAAGACGGCGATTTCGATGGAATTGGCAGGCAAGGGCGCAGGATTTGCGGATGGGATTCGCGCAGATGTCGATGGGAATTTGTGGATAGGAGCGGGATGGGTTGGGCCGGGTTATGACGGCGTGCATATTTTTGCGCCGAGCGGCGAGCGGATTGGAATGATTTTGCTGCCCGAGATTTGCGCGAATTTGTGTTTTGGCGGGCGGAAGAGGAACAGATTATTCATGGCGGCGAGCCAGTCGCTGTATACCGTGTATGTGGAGACGCAAGGGGCGCATATTACGTAGGCGGCGGTCGCAAAATTCGGAGTGATTGGACGCTTTGAAAAAGCCTTCGGCGCTGGCGCTGTCGAAGGCTTTGTCGTTTGCAGAGAGACATGATGAAAGAGTGTTCGTGTTACAGTTTTACCGTTTGAGCGAAGGGCGCCCGCCGTTGATGTGAATTCCAGGAGGAAGAAGTGGCGTATCGGGATTTGCGGGAGTTCGTGAAGGCGCTGGAGAAGGCCGGGGAGTTGAAGCGGATCAGCGCGGAAGTGGATCCGGTGCTGGAGATTTCGGAAGTGGTTCAGCGGGTGACGCGGGATAAGAATCGCGCGGCGGGAAGCGTTGGCCCGGCGCTGTTTTTTGAAAAGCCGAAGGGATCGCGGTATCCGTTGCTGGTGAACACGTTTGGCAGTGTGAAGCGGATGGCGATGGCGTTTGAAGTGGAGGCGCTGGATGAAGTGGCGGCGCGGATCCGCGGATTTCTGGATACAAAATCGCCGCAAGGACTCTTTGACAAAATCAAAATGCTGCCAAAGCTGGCGGAGCTGGGATCGTTTTTTCCGAAAAACGTGAAGGATGGCGACTGCAGGGAAGTGATTCACAAGGCCAACGACGTAAACCTTCTTGATTTTCCGATTTTGAAGACCTGGCCGCAAGACGGCGGACGGTTCATTACGTTTCCGCTGGTGTTTACAAAGAACCCGGAGACGGGGAAGCGCAATGTCGGAATGTACCGCATGCAGGTGTACGACGAGCGGACAACTGGTATGCATTGGCAGACGCAGAAACATGGCGCGGAGCATTTTCGTCGCGCGCGAGAGAAGAACCCGGAGGGAAGAATCCCGGTGAGCGTGGCGATTGGCGCGGACCCGGCGACGGCGTTGGCTGGGATGTTGCCGATTCCACCGGATTTGGATGAAATGATGTTTGCGGGATTTTTGCGGCGTGAACCGGTGGAAATGGTGCCGTGTGAAACGAATGAGCTGGAAGTGCCGGCGAACGCGGAGATTGTGCTTGAGGGGTATGTCAATTTGAATGAGATGCGGACGGAAGGACCGTTCGGAGATCACACGGGATTTTATTCGTTGGAAGGCGAATATCCGGTCTTCCATGTGGAGTGCGTGACGCACAAGAAGGATCCGATTTATTTGACGACCGTTGTGGGGCCGCCGCCGCAGGAGGATTTTTATATGGGTTACGCGGTGGAGCGCGTGTTTTTGCCGGTGATGAAGATGCAGTATCCGGAAATTGTGGACGTGGCGATGCCAGCGGAGGGAATCTTTCACAACCTGATGATTGTGGCGATTCGGAAATCGTATCCGGGGCACGCGCGGAAGATCATGAACGCGATTTGGTCGCTCGGGCAGGCGATGTTCACAAAAGTGATCGTAGTGGTGGATCACGACGTGGACGTGCACAACTACAGCGAAGTGGTGTGGAAAGCGTTGTGCGCGCTGGACCCGGAGCGCGATGTGCAGTTTACCTTTGGGCCGACCGACACGCTGGATCATGCCTCGCGGATGCAGGATTTTGGCTCGAAGATGGGGATTGATGCGACGCGGAAATCGGCGAGTGAGGGATTTGCGCGGCCGTGGCCGGATGAAATTTTGATGGATGAAGAGACGAAGGCGCGGGTGGCGGGAATGTGGAAGGGATTGGGATTGTAAGGAGGTTTTGTGATTAAGGTTAGTGTGTTTTACGCGAACGGCGAGGGCAAACACTTTGATATTGCCTACTACTGCGAAAAGCACATGACTCTGGTACAGAGGTTATGTGGCCCGGCCCTAAAGAAGATGGCCGTGGAACAGGGAATCAGTGGGATGGCTCCCGGGTCGGCAGCGCCATTTCTGGCGATGGGCCATCTCTATTTCGACACGTTAGACACGTTCCGGTCGTCGTTCGGACCACATTTGAATGAGATTGTCAGTGACGTTCCGAACTATACCAACATCGAGCCGAGCATCCAGATTAGCGAAGTGAAATTCTAGAAGGTGGGCCCGCGGGGCGAATCGACCGCAACCACCGCTGCTAGGCTTTCGGAGAAGGCAAATGCGTTTTCTTGCGTTCCTTCACTGCAGCGGCGACTAGTTTTTTCAGAGTGGGAAGATGGATGTCGGAAAGTCGTTTGAGGTAAAGGCAGCCTTTGCCGGCGGTGTGTTTACCGAGTTTTGCTAGAAGGTGCTCCTGCCTGTTGTAGCCAATCATTAAATAAAGAACGATGTTCTGCTTACGCGGGGAAAAAGCGATGAGCATCCAGTTGGATTCCTTGCCGCTGGCGTAGATGCTGCGGTGACGGCCAAATCCGACAATGCTGGAGCCCCACATGATGGGCTTTTCTTTTGTGGCGGCTTGCATGATGGTTGAGATGGCTTCGCAGTCCTTGCGAACCTGTTCGTCTTTGATGGCGGCAAAGAAATCGGCGGCGGACTTTTCAGTGCGCTTGGTTTTGGGCTCGGGCACAGATGCTCCTGAATCAATGATGCGTAGTGCGGCTCTACTTCACGGCAGGGAACCACTGGATGCCGTCGACACCTTTTGTGAGCGTTATTTCGGCGTCGGGTTTGCCGTTGTGAGCGTTGTAGGTGAGGAGTTGGCCTGTCGCCGGGCAGGTTAGAAATGCGCGATCGCCATCTGAGCTAAGCGCGAGTTCGCCGAGAGCTTTGCAGGAATCGGACTCGCCTGTTTGTTTGAGATGATCCAGATCAATGGAAAAGAGTTTACCGGAAGGGGAGTAGGCGACCATGCCGTGGCCGTCGGGCAGCGGTGCGGAGGAATAGGCCGTCGCCGGAATCGCAATCCAGCCAGAAATTTTATTGGTGGCGGTATCAATGACGGCGATTCGCGGTTCGTCCTGATCGTGTGTAAACACATGTTTGCCGTCGGCGGAAATGGAAATGCGTTGGACAATTTTAGCGACAGGAATGACGGCGACCAGCGCACGCTTTTCCAAATCGAGGACGCTGACGCTTCCAGCGTGGACATTGGATGTGTAGGCGCGCTTGCCGTCGGGCGACAGCACGAACATGTGCGATTCGATTGCGCCGGTCGGGACTTCGCCGACGATTTTCTTCGCGTTGACGTCGATAACATAAATGGCCTGTGCCAGTTCGGCGCTGACGTAGAGAAGACCGTCAGGGCCGAATCTCGCGCAATGCGGACGAACGGGTTTGCCCAACGGAATAGAGCCTGTAAGCTTTCGCTCTTTTAGATCAATGATATCAATGCGATCACCGTCGGTACCGGGTTTGCCGACGCCGGAATTGCCGTAAATCGGCACGTATCCAAAATGGTGTTTGGGGTCGACGACAACTTCGTGGCCGTTGACGCCGACTTCGATGCGCGCGACTGGTTGCTTGCTACTCAGGTCGACCAGAACGGCGGTGTGCTCGTATTGGTTGGCGATGAAGGCGTAGCCGGGTGGATCGAGCTTTGGAGCGCGGGCTGCAACGGCGAGTCCAAAAACGCAGGCAGCGCCTAATACTACTGGTACAAAAGTTTTGCGAAATGACGCCATAGTTCCCTCGACTGTGCGATCTGCTCGGCGGAATTATACGCCGACCGGTGCCCGCGAATTGGGTAATTGAAAATTTTCGGAAAAGCAGGAAGGAATGACAGCAAAGAATAAACTGTCCGTTGGGGCAGGCGAGTTTCGATAGAAAACCACAATTAGTAGTGGTTCAGATCGAGACCGATGTCTAGGCGTAGAGAGGCGTACCGGCAAAACCCGGAAACTACCGGAAACTGCCTATGCAAGTAGGACAACTTCGGACGAGAACCGCTTGACGCTGTGCATTCGCGGATGTCATAAACTCTGCACGGACAGCACTCCGAGTAGTTCGCAGCGCAAGACGGAGTGCGAAGTGGTAAGCGAAGTTTTTGGCGTCTGTTCGGGCGCCAGGGTGGCGTTCCTCGTGAGTGAATCGCGCGAAGTGATGAACGTGCGGCAGGCGTCGCAGTATCTGGGGATATCCCCGGATACCCTGTACCGTTACATCACGGAGGGCGAAATACCCGCGTTCAAACTTGGAAATCGTTGGAAACTTCGGAAGACGATTCTGGACCGCTGGATGGAACGCAAAATGAGTCAGGTGCACGTGCGCCGGCGTTAGTCCGCGGAAGGATTGGTTCTAAAGGGGCTGCGATATGGGGTTACTTGGCGGTAAAAGAAGCAGGCAGCTGGTCGGGCTCGACATTGGTTCGAGTTCGATTAAAGCGGTCGAATTGAAATCGACGAAGGCTGGCTACGAACTGGTCAGCTTCGGCATGGAATCGCTGGCCCAGGATACGGTGGTAGACGGCGCGATCATGGATGCGCCGCAAGTCGCCAACGCGATCAGCCGAATCTTCGACAACGAACACATTAAAACAAAGAACGTCGCCACTTCGGTTTCCGGACACTCGGTGATCGTGAAGCGGGTTCCGCTTCCCCTGATGTCCGAAGAAGAGTTGTACGACCGGATTCCTTCCGAAGCGAGCCAACACATTCCATTCGACATCGCTGACGTGAATTTGAGCTATCAATTGCTGGAGTCCATGGATGCGCAGATGGACGTGCTGTTGGTCGCGGTGAAGAAAGACAAGATTCTGAATCACACGAACGTGCTGGCGCAGGCCGGCAAGACGCCGGTGATCGTGGATATCGACGCGTTCGGTTTGCAGAATTGCTTTGAAATCAACTACGAACCGGATGCGGGCCAGACTGTTGCGCTGCTGAATATCGGCGCGAGCGTGATGAACATCAACATCGTTCGCGGCGGCATTCCGTTGTTTACGCGCGACGTGAGCGTTGGCGGCAACCAGTACACGGACGCACTGCAGAAAGAATTGGACCTGAGCTTTGAGGACGCGGAGCGGCTGAAAAAGGGCGAAACCCTGCCGAGCGTGACCGACGAACAAAGACAGCAGATTTTGCGGAGCGTTTCAGATATATTGACGCTCGAAATTCAGAAAACCTTCGACTTCTTCCGTGCGACCGCGAGCGGCGAGAATATTCAACGCATCGTGGTAGCGGGTGGTACGGCTCGCGTTCCGGGCCTGGTCGATCTGCTTCGCGAAGAATTTGCGATGCCGGTGGAAGAGTTGAATCCGTTTCGCAAGGTGCTGATCAATCCGGGCAAGCACAGTGAGACCCAGATTCGCGACATGGCGCCGCGGCTGGCAATTGCAGTGGGCTTGGCACTGAGGAGCTTTGACTAGCCATGATCCGCATAAACCTACTTGGACAAATCAGGCCCAAAGCGGCCCGCCGCCCAGTCGATACGGGTTCGGCACTCCCGATCGTTTTTGTCGGCGCGGGACTGGTGCTCGGCGGCATAATGCTCGCATTCTTCTACTTCACCGCGCAGAAACAGTTAAGCGCGGAAAACGACAAGATCAAGGCGCTCAAGGCGCAAAAAGCGGAATTGACGAGTATCAAGGCGCAGGTCGAGGAATTTGACCGGCAGAAAAAATTGCTGCAAACGCGCGTAGACACGATTGAGAAGCTGCAACGCGATCGCACAGGCGGCCAGGAATTGCTGGACATGGTCGCGAACACGGTTTCGCGGACAGAAAATCTTTGGCTCACAGACCTGACACGCAAGGGATCGACCCTGAACATTCAGGGCGCCAGCGCTTCGATCAATTCGGTAGCGAACTTTATCACCGCGATGAAGCGTTCGGGCTATTTCCAAAAAGTTGAGATTGAAGAATCGAAGCAGGACGAACGAGCGACAAGCGGTGTTCAGACGTTTACGTTCAGGCTGAACGCGGAAATCGCTCCCAACGGTCCGGGCGCTGGGCAAGCAAAACCGGCGAGTACCCCGGCACAGCCCGCCGCTGCACCGGCGAAGAAAGGATAAGGGGGCAGCGCCATGGCAAATCCATTTCGCGACATGTCGGTGATCATGCAAGGCCTGGTGGCGGCCGCCATAGCCGTCATCGTAATGCTAGTCGGACTTTTCCTGCCATTTTCGCCCGTAGCGCAAGAGCGCGATCAGGTGGATCAGGCGGTTAAGGAGCGGTCGCAACTAAACCAGGAAGTGCAACAGCTTTCCGTGTATAAGCAGCGCTATTCGGAGTTGAAGCAGCAGATGGACGCGCTGAACAAGCAACTCGACACGCTGAAGACGATCGTGCCGGAAGAAAAAGAGACCGACGAATTCATCCGGTTGTTGCAAGGCGCGGCGAGCGCTTCGAACGTGGACCTTCGCCGGTTAAAGGCGCTTACGGTAACGTCTACCAGCAACGCGAACTATTTCGAGATGCCGTTCGAAGTGCAGGCGGATGGACCGTACTTCAACATTCTTGATTTCTTCGGACGGTTGAGCAGGCTTTCCCGAATCATCAACGTGGGCGACTTGCAGTTCAACGACCCGGCGACGACGAAGGGTACGAAATACCCGATTCGCCCGGGAACAACGGTTTCAGGGGTTTTTACGGCAACAACTTACTTCACCAAGCCGGCAGACGCGACGCCTTCGACGGCAGCTGCTAAGCCAGCTGGGAAAAACTAAGCGGGAATGAGCGAATTATGCGTCCAGCAATGACCATTATCGTTGGGTTCCTTCTCGCGACAATCGCACCTGGGTTGTCTGCGCAGACCAAACCCGCGGCCACGCCGCAGCAGAAACCGACGGCGGCTCAGCAAAAGCCCGCTGCGCCGGCCGCGAAGCCCGCGTCGGCAGCTCCGGCTCAGCAGAAACCCGCGACGCAAACGGCGAAACCGGCGGCAATGCCAGCAAAACCCGGCGCGCAAGCCGCGGCACCCAAGACTCCAGCGGCAAAGCCCGTTGCTCCGAAGACTGCAGCAACCAAACCCGCCAAGAAACCGGCGGCTCCGGTTCGCACGGCTGCGGATAAGAAACCGGCTGGGAATGCAGAAGCGGCGAAACCAGCGGTACGGCGCGATCCCTTTGAATCTCTTGTAGCTCGCCAAGAAGCGGCCGCGAAGGGCGGACAGAATCTACCGCCAGGCAAAGCGGGATTGCAGGTTGGAACGCTGCGCGTTGATGGCATCGTGAAGGCAAATAGCGGAATGATCGCAGTCGTGACCAATCCCCAGGCGCGGACGTATTTCCTGCGCGAAGGGGACCGGCTGTATGACGGAGCAGTAGAAAAGATTTCCATGGATGGCGTTACGTTCCATGAAGAAGGTAAAGACGCATTCGGCAAGCCTGTCGAGCGTCAAGTAAACAAAAGAATTTACTCCATGGCAGGAGAACAGCAATGATTACGAACTGGCCGGCCC
>DATLVG010000161.1:0-21188 GCA_035577625.1 Candidatus Dormiibacterota bacterium | reverse complement strand
CTTATCGCAAATTACAAAAGTTCCCGGATTGTCGCCGCTCGCGCCGCTCACTAATCTCTCCGCGACGAACGGAATCGTGTCACACGTTGTGTTCGACTAGTTGAGTCTTCTCGTGTTGCCTATTTCCAACGTCCTACACATCGCACGTGTGGAAGTTTCTATTTCATCTAAGGAGGCATGCATGCACCACGTTGTTTCGTTCAAGCGCCGTTCATTGGCAGTCGCGCTCGCGATGGCCGTTCTGCTCTCGCCCGCAGCCGGCTTTGCGCAGCTAGGCGGCGGATTGCCAATTCCAACACCACTTCCTCTTCCAAGTCCGACCACCGCCGCAACGTCTTCCGTCTTGGGCAGTGCGAGCGCCGTGAGTTCGACGGTTCTCGGATTCACGACCGTACTTGGCGGCACTGGCACCCTCTCCGGCGTTAACGACGCTCGCGACGCTTCCATGGTTACTGGAAGTCTTCCGTCCATCCTTACAGGAGAAACCTTAAGTGCAGCCACGATTAGCTGGCCCGACCAGGTTTACTCCGAGGCGTCCCTCACGAACTTGAATATGACCGTCGCTGGCGTCGGCATCACCGCCAGTTCCATCGTGGCGCAAGCCTCTCAAGTCCTCGGCGCTGCGGGTAGCGGCAGTTCAGCTCTGAGCAATCTTGCAATCAACGGCGTTCCCATCAATGTAACCGGCGCGCCGAATCAGGTCGTCGCTGTTCCCGGTGGTATCGTCACGATCAACGAACAAACGATTTCCTCCAATGGAGCGGCCGTTGTGAACGCCTTGCACGTCGCCGTCGCCGGCGTTGCCGACCTCGTCGTCGCGTCCGCCACGGCAGGTATCTCTTAACCCACCTTCCGGTGGCTTCAGGACAAATGGAGAAATAGCGATGAGCAAACTTGAAAAAAAGCTTGGTCACTTATTCGTATTCGGATTTTTGATCGGAGGCGTCTTGGCGGTCCTGCTTACCTTCCGTACCGCCCCCGCAAAAGCCCACGTCCTTCCCGCTCCCTGCGATTTCACGACTGGCGGCGGGTTTGTCCTAACCGATGCCGGCAATCACGCAAACTTCGGCCTCGTCGGCGGTTGCAAAAACGGCGGATTCTTCGGTCACGTCAATTTCGTTGACCACGACACATCTGGGTTTTTCGCCGGTCTTCACGTCAGCAGCACCAGCATCGACGGTTACTTCGAGCCGGCCGCTGGCTCGACGATCCGCGACATCTGCGGAACGGCAAACACCAACCTGCCTCCTCCCAACGATACTGGCATCAAGTTCCGCGCCAGAACGCAGGACAATGGCGAGCCCGGAATCGGCGTCGATAGGTTCGGTCTGAAACTGACGAATCCCCGCACCGGCGAAAGCGCAGTCGTAATTTCAACTCGCTTCCTGGCTGGCGGTAACATCCAATTGCACAAACTAAATCCATCCACAACGGGTCCTGCTGTTCCGCCAGACGAAATCACCGCTTGCGGCAGCGACGACTCTGGCCTTGGGCAGTGATTGCGACGAAAGCGATTACGCAAACAAGACTGGCTTTGTCCGGGAGTTGGGTCGCTCCGTAGATTTTCGGCCTCCGCAGTTAGACCTCAGTCCAATCCACGCAAACAAGACCCAAGTCCGGCATTCGGACCTGGGTCTTGCCCCTTTGTAGACCTACCCGAGCCTTTTTCGGCTTCAGTATCAAAAACGAACTTTATATCTAATAGTTCTATTGCCATATAACCCGGAAATATCTACCATTTTCAAGTCGGATTCCCGGGGAAGGCTACGAACGGCTCGCCTCCAATTCGTTCTGTGCCGGACTTTCGTCTTCTTTTCCAGGCGACGCCGGGACTCTATCTCGTCCTCGATCCCGAACTAAGAATCGTTGCCGTGAGCGACGCCTACCTCCGCGCCACCATGACCAAGCGTGAAGAAATTCTTGGCCGTGGCATTTTCGAAGTTTTTCCCGACAACCCTGACGACCCTTCCGCCACCGGCGTTCGCAACTTGCGTACTTCGCTCGAAAGAGTCCTCCGTGAAAAAGTCCCCGACGCAATGGCCGTTCAACAGTACGACATCCGCCGGCCCGAATCCGAAGGCGGCGCCTTCGAACAGCGCCATTGGAGCCCAGTCAATTCTCCGGTACTCGATTGCGACAAGAAAGTCCTCTACATCATCCATCGCGTCGAGGACGTCACCGAATTTGTCCGCCTCAAGCAGCAGGAAATTGCTCATGAAAAATTGACCGAAGACCTCCGTACGCGCACCGGACAAATGGAAGCCGAAATCTATCAGCGTGCCACCGAAGTCCAGGGAGCGAATCGCCGCCTCGAAGCGACGAACATCGCCCTCATCAAGGCCAAAGAGGAAGCCGAGCGCGGTAGCCGCTTTAAAGACCAGTTCCTCTCCACCATGAGCCATGAACTGCGCACTCCTCTCAACGCCGTTCTCGGCTTCTCCGATCTTCTTGCTGATGAACGCTTCGGTCCGCTCAACGAACGCCAGAAACGCTATATTGCCCACATCCACACGGGCGGCAGGCATTTGCTTAGCTTGATCAACGACATTCTGGACCTCTCCAAAATCGAGGCTGGCCGGATGGAGTTGGCCAAGGAGAATCTCGCGGTCGATGCCATCTTTAGCGAAGTCTTAAGCGTCATGCGCCCGCTGGGCGACCGGAAATCGCACACGTTGACGCAGCGCGTCCAGCCCGCCATGGTCGTTCGTGCCGATGCCACCAGACTTCGCCAAGTCCTCATGAATCTTCTCGGCAACGCCATCAAGTTCACTCCCGACGGCGGCTTCATCGAACTAAATGCCTTCACCGTTCGTGCCGATGTTCGCATCGAAGTGCGCGATAACGGTCCAGGAATCCCGCCGGAAGAGCAGAAACGCATTTTCGAAGCTTTTTACCGGTTGCGCGAATCGGGCACTCACACCGAAGGAACCGGCCTGGGCCTTGCCATTACCCACCGCTTGGTCGAGTTGCATGGCGGTGACCTTACTCTGGAAAGCGAACTCGGCCGTGGCAGCTGTTTCTACTTCACGCTTCCCGCCGCGCATGGTTTTCACGATTCGATCCCGTCCAAAACCCAGGAATTTTCCGGCGTCCCGCGTCTTCCCCGCGTCCTCGTCATTGAAGACGACAAAGCCGCCGCACAACTCATTCAGGCGCAGCTCAGCTCCACAGGCTATGACGTTCTGATTTGCCACGAACCGCAAAGGGCGCTCGAACATGCAATTCAGTTTCAGCCCGGCGCCATCACGCTCGACATTGTCATGAAGCCGAAAAATGGCTGGGAAGTTCTCACGCAGCTGAAGCGCGACGCGCGCACTTTGAATATCCCTATCCTGGTCGTCTCGATTCTTGATCAACCCGGCATGGGCGCGTTGCTCGGTGCCGATGAATATCTGGTGAAGCCGGTCGATAAGTCCGCTCTCCTCGCGGCCCTCGCCCGCCGAATCAGCGTAAAACCCGCCCCTGGCCGCGTCAGGCCCGCTCTCATTGTCGAGGACGATGTATCCACGCGCGAGTTCATTACCGAAATGCTCACTTCGCAAGGCCGTGTCGTCGTCACCGCCTCTGATGGCGCTCAGGCGCGCGCCCAGATCAATCTTCACTTACCGGAATTCGTTATCCTGGATTTGGGTTTGCCGGACATAAGCGGTCTCGAATTGCTCGCGGAGTGGCGCTCCCATCCGCGCACCGCCGAGCTTCCTGTTTTTGTTCTTACAGGCAAGGATGTGACCAGGGAAGATCAAGAATATCTGCGCCGCCACGCCGAGTCTCTCTTCCACAAGCGCCACTCCTGGCACGATGCACTTGCCCGCGAGCTCAATCGTGTTTTGTCTCTCGGTCCGCCGGAAAGAGTTTGATGTATTAGGAGTTGCCGTGAAGGGTCGCGTTCTCGTCGTTGAAGACAACGCCGTCAATCGCGAGCTTCTCTGCGATTGGCTCGAATCCCAGGGATGGGAACCTATCTACGCGGAAGAACTGTCCGCTGCGTTTCGAATTCTTGAAGACTCCGCAGTATCCGCGGTTTTGCCTGCGATCGTCCTCTTGGACGTCCAGGTTGGCGCGGAAGACGGCCTTTCCCTCGCCGCCTGGATGCGCAAGCAATCCCGGCTTTCTCAGATTCCGGTCATCGCCGTCACCGCCCACGCCCTCGTCACCGAGCACGAACGCTTTCTCCGCGCCGGCTGCAACGCCTGCGTCTCCAAACCCATCGATTTTAAATTATTGAAAAACGAGATTGAGCGGTGGCTCGCCGCCGTCCCGAATCAACACTTTACTTCCTGAATCCGCGGGCGTCCGTGAACCGTCAACGCATGTCCAGTACAACTAATTCTTCTCCAGCTAATCGTGGCGCTTTCGTCGCTCGTTGGCCTGTTCGGAATGGCCATTCTCGCCCAGCCATGCCAGCAGGTTTCGGATGCTTCCGTGCGCTAGCGCGATACTAGAGTCCGCTGCGCCATAGTAAAGGTTGATGGTGTCCCGGTCTTTGGCAATCGTATAGCCGCACGGAAACACCACGTCTTGCACATCTCCATTGCGTTCGTAGTCGGTCTCAGGCGCGAACATCCACGAATCGCTGCGTATCAAACACTTCTCTGGCTCTTCGAGATCGAAGAGGGCCAATCCAAGCCGATAGATGGAACTCGACGGCGTCCTGCGCACGCCGTGATAAATCATCAGCCAGCCTCGCTCTGTCTCAATCGGCGGCGGTGACATTCCAATCTTGTTCGCATCCCACCACGCGCCCCGCCTCGCTTCCAGCATCAGTTTGTGATTTCCCCAATGCCGCAAATCTGGCGAGTACGAAATCCAGATGTGCGCTCCCAGTGGCGTCATCGGCCGGTGAATCAGCGCCCAGAATCCATTGATCCTTCTCGGGAGCAGCGCCGCATCCTTGTCGTCAGGCGACATGATGACGCCGAGTCTTTCGAACGTCCGAAAGTCCTTCGTGAGCGCCAGAGACACGCCCGGGCCACCCCGCGAATACGACGTATATACAACCGCATACTGTTGGAGTTCCGGCACGTAAGTTATGCGCGGATCTTCGATCCCCCATATCTCTTCCGGGTATTTGTCCGCATCAGGCGGGAATGTCGGTTCGCGATCGATCTGCCATTGATCCACTCCATTCACCGACCGCGCAACGCATAGGTGCGACAGTCCGCGCCGATCCTCTACCCGGCAAAGAAGTAGAGTCGAATCGTCTGGCAGCATAATGGCGCCGGCATTAAAAACGCTGTTTATCAAATAGGGCCAATCCTTCGCCGTAAGGATTGGGTTCGAAGCATGCCGCACGAATAGCGTGTTGTGTTCGATCATTGTCTCTCTTTTAGATTTGGCGGGGGCTAGCGCTTTCACGGAGACTCCAGTTCTCGCGGGCTGTCATGGATTGTTCAGAACTTCTGATCAGTGATGTCCGCGCTTTCCAATTTGCGCATTTCCAGCAGGGCCATCAAAAAAGACAACGTCGATTCTGCTCCCTGGTTTTCGTTGGCTCGGTCGGGATGCAATCCGTCTCTGCATCCGCCCGTCGTAGGATCGTAAAGTGCGATTTGCAGGTCGTTGTCTCCCAAAAACCAATTGAAGGCAGTCCAGGCATCTTTGCGCCATCGGCCCTTGCCTGTCGCGCGATAGGCTTCGAGATACGCTGATACCGAAGCGCACGCTTCCACCGGCTGTTGGTCGAATCGCGCTTTCTCCGATCCTTTGGTATGAAACCCATGCGACCCGATCGGCACGAAATGACCCTTTACTTCGCACCGCTGCACCGCTGTCAGCCAATCCAGCGCCTCAAGCCCCGCCGAAATCATCGACTCATCCGAACGCCGTCTTCCGGTCCGTATCAGCGCTTCCGGCAAGCGAGCGTTCGAATACGCCAGCACGTTCTCGAACCATTTCCATTCCGTCGAACGATTGGCCAGGTAGGAATCGAGTAGCTGTTTTGCGAGCGCATCGGCAATTCGCAGCGCGGCCCGGTCTCCCGGCAACGCCTCGAGATATTCCTCAAGTCCCAGTAAACCGAATGCGCAAGCGCGAGGACTCTGAAACTCTGCAACTGCCGGAACAGCATGCTCGAATAGCCGCCCCGCCGCTCCTCGCAGCCCGGCGTCTTTGCTTCTGCCGAGCACGGTTCCAAGTCCCCACAGCGCACGGCCGTGGCTGTCTTCCGAACCGGCAAGCTCTTGCCATTGGTGTTCGTAGCTCAGGCAGTTTCGAAATCTTTTCGTCGCAGGATCGAACGCCAGCCACAAAAACGCCAGATAGCGCGCGGCAAGTTCGCGCGACGCCACGGGCATGTTGTCACCAAGCTCTTCCAGTTGAATCGCCACGATCAGCGCCCGGGCATTGTCGTCCGTCGAATATCCTTCCGGATAGTTCGGAACCACAAATATCGCGTGCTCGACGATTCCCGTCTGATCTGTCATCCGGCAGAGGTGATCCAGTTTGATCGGAGGCAGCCGGTCGAGCGCTTTTTCCGTATTTCGTGCGGAAAATGTCGCCCGAGGATTCCTCAACCGTTCGTTGTACACACGCTCAAAGCTCCCCATGTATTGTTGAGCCACGCGGTCCCAAACCATATTCCTCGTGTAGAGGTACGCGCGTTTCCGCATCGCGTGCCGCGCGATTCCGTTGTCCAGCAAATCGATCGTCGCCGCCGCGATTGCTTTCGGTTCGTCAAACGGAACCAGCACTCCCCGCTCTCCGTCCAGCAATTCGATCGCATGCAGATACGGCGTCGAAATGACCGCTTTTCCGGCGCTCAGTGCGTACACCAGCGTTCCGGACACAACCTGCCCCTTGCTCTTGTACGGCGTAATGTAAATGTCCGCCGCGCCGATCAGCTCCGCCAGTCCCTCCGGACTCTCGAATCGGTTCCGAACGACTACGCTTTTCTCAACTCCAAGATCTTTCGCCAGTTTTTGCAGGGACTCTCTGTACTTCTCGCCCTCGCGCCGCAGAACGTGAGGGTGTGTAACTCCCGACAGCATGTAAACCACGTTGCTGTGCCGCGACAATATTTCCGGAAGCGCCTGGATTACGTTTTCTATGCCTTTGTTCGGCGATAGCAATCCAAACGTAAGCAAGACTTCTTTTCCTTCCGTGCCGAATCCATCCTTGTAAAAACTTGAGTCGGAGAAAGGCCGGTCGGGAATTCCGTGTGGAATCAAATCGATCTTCGATTCGGAAACGTGGAACACTTCCTCCAGAATCGTCGCGGATTGCTGGCTCATGACGATCAGCCGGTCCGATAGCGTCGCAATCTCTTCCATCACGGCGCGTTGGTCGCTGTTTGGCTCGCGCAGCACAGTGTGCAGCGTCGTCACGATCGGCATCTGCAGCCGCCGCATTAGCTCCAGAACGTGTCCGCCCGCCGGTCCGCCGAAAATTCCATATTCATGCTGCACGCAAACCAGATCGATGTTGCTGAAGTTCAGAAAATCGGCCGCTCGCCGATAAGAACTCAAATCATCCTGCGACAGCTCAAAGCGGATCCGCGCGGGGTAACTGTAGCCTTCCTCGATATCGTTCACTGGCAGCGCCAGCAGTTCCGTCGCGCCATACTCTGCATGAATCGCGTCGCAAAGATCGGTCGTGAAGGTCGCGATTCCGCATTTGCGTGGTAGATAGTTTCCTATTACGGCCACTCTGCCTGGCAGCGCAGGTCGTGGATGTCTCGGCGGAAGTAGTAGCGGCTTGTCTTCGATGATGATCGGAGCAAGATCGATTACTTGATGACCGGCAAGCGCGCCAGCTCTGAATTGCTCAAGGAGAGCGCTGCCTTCAGAGGGCGGCTGTACTATCGAAATTATCTTGTCGAACGGCATTGCATTCCTGTCTGGCTGGGCGGGCGATCATTCTGCGCGAACATGCTTTAGACGGACTACGAGGCGGCGAACTTCTTGGCGGTGCGCTTAGAAATCTTGCTGGGCTTTTTTCCATCCAAACGAACTTCGGGCGATTTTTGGGTTCCGCCGTTCCATATAGTTCGCTAATTCCGCTGCCGTGATTTCGTAGTCTGATGTCGGCGGATGATTTGAATGAGCCGCCAGCTCGGCCTGCAAACGCTCTGAACAAATCGCCGGCGCATCCTGGTAGCGCGCGCGATGCGAAACGAACGCATCATTCGCAATATTCAATTTGAATTCGCGATCCGCGCCGTCTTCGTTTACGTGAAACGTATATTCGCGCATCAGCGACATCGGCTTGAATCCCATATATTTCACGGTAATCTTGCTGTTCATCTCACACCCGTCGTGGCCCGGTCGCCGCCCGCTTCCTTCACCAGAATCTTGCGGCCTCGAACGTCCATACCGTTCAGCTCGTCGATCGCCCGCTCCGCGTCGTCTTCCGAGCCAAACTCCACGAACCCAAACCCGCGCGAACGCCCTCCCTCGCGGTCGCAAATCACTCGCGCCGATGTCACCAGAAATCCCTTCGCCGTAAACAGCTGGTGTAGCTCCTCGTTCGTTATTTCCGCTGAGAGCTGCCCGACATACAGCTTTGTCATCCGTTTCCCCTTGATTTCGGTCTGTGTCTCGACACCAATATTTTGTCTGCGGCCGCTTTTCGTTTAACGCGGAGAAAAAGGCGGCGGCATGCGCTTGCACGCCCAAATCAAATCCGGTTTGGCCAAGGGAGTATTTCAGGGTGGGTCCGCTACCGGTCTAAGAGACCTGAAGGCAGCCTTGATCCGTCTTTGAGTCTGCGCTACTTATCCGTTCCGGTCAATGGTATTACGAGGGTATTACAAGTGGGCGTTCTGCACGCGAACAGCGCAGCTACGCGGGTTTTGATCATTCCAGATCGATCACGCTGAACGCTGGCTCACCGTATGACACCACGTAAAGCTGGCCGTTATTCGCGTCAAGCGCAGCAGCAAACGGATTCTTCCCGGCGTGAATAGTCTTCAGAACACCGTTTCGATCGCCGTCGAGTACTGAAATCGTGTCGCTGTGGGAGTTGGCGACGTACACTCTATTTTTTTTGGCGTCCACCGCCACCGCCTGCGGAAGTCGCCCGACCTTCACGGTTGCCACTACTTCACCCTTTATTCCGTCCACGACGGTAACGGTGTCGTCACCATGATTCACGACATAGACCCTATTCGTCACAGGATTCACCGCAACGGCACACGGAAACGCACCGGTCGGAATCGCAGTCGTCACGCCGGATTTCTCATCTAATTTGAGCAGCTGGCCATTTCCAACTCGCGTTATGTACAGTGCGCTCGTTGCCTCATTCGCCGCCATCGCCCACGGGTGCATCCCCACTTGTTTTTTGCCGATAATATTTGCCGTTTTGTCGAGGACGGTCAAATTCGTGTTCTCGTATCCCAGCAAATACACTTTGTCCAGTTTTGCATCCACCGCGATCGCATCCGCGGAACCCGCCTTCACGGTTGTGATCGCATTTGTCGCGCCATCGATCACCGTAATCACGTCGCTGAACGTGTTGGACACATAAATCTTGTTCGTTGTTGAATTGGCCGCCACAACATAAGGCAGTGAGCCGACTTGCAGCGTCCTAAGCACAGAATCGCTTTTCCCATCAATCACGCTCACCGAACCGCCTTCATTATTCGCCACATAAATTCTGTCCGTCGCTTCGTTCACCGCGATGGCAACCGGTTCCGCCCCCACGCGAACGCTCGTGGTCGACTTTGTCCGTGGATCGAAGACCGAAACGCTCCCTCGCCGCGAATCGACCGCATAAACTTTTCCTGTTTGCGAATTCACTGCAACCGCTCTGCTCCCGATTAGCGCCGTTGAGGCCCCGGCGGTCTGCGCATGCGCCACGGCAGTTGCGCCGGCGCAAACTAAAAGCCCAATCATTACCCGCATCGTTCCTGCGCGCGCCCTTCCCAATCTATCGGTCCCCTTCATGGTAAACCAAGTCCTCCGGAGACACTTTACGACAACCGCGATTCCTGTGCCTTTCGCCAAAGAAAATCCTTCGCGGGGAAAATCCAAAATACGAGACAATCGATTCCTGCGAGGGCGATTCGATTGCTTTGCATAAATAGGCTGCTCCAAAAATCATACCGCCCAGTCGTTACTGTATTTCTGCTGCTTTGTGCAACCGCAGCATTCGCTCAACCGCAGCAGCCAAAATTCAAAGTCATCGCCCTCGCCGAAGCGAACAGCATTCACAAGCCTTTTGTGGATGCCGCCAAGATCTGGCTCGCAAAAGAGGCCATCGCCGGAAACTTCTCGATCGACTACATCCAGAACACCGAAAAAATCGACCCTGCTTTTCTCTCTCGCTACCAGCTCTTTATCCAACTGGACTATCCGCCGTACGGTTGGACGCCCGCTGCCGCGTCCGCTTTCCAGAAGTACATCGGAGAGGGACGCGGAGGCTGGATCGGATTTCATCACGCGACCCTGCTCGGCGAATTTGACGGGTACCCGATGTGGAACTGGTTCTCCGATTTCATGGGCGGCATTCGCTTCAAGGACTACATCGCCTCGTTCGTCACCGCAAAGGTCAAAGTTGAGGATCAAACGCATCCCGTGATGCGGGGCCTAGGCGCTTCCTTCGTGATCGAACGTGAAGAGTGGTACACCTACGACAAATCGCCTCGCCCTAACGTGCGGGTGTTGGCCAGCGTGGACGAAAAGACTTACGTGCCCGACAGCCAACTGAAAATGGGCGACCATCCGGTTGTCTGGACCAACGAGCGCGTCAAAGCTAAAAATGTCTACATCTTCATGGGACATCGCGGCGAACATTTTCAAAATCAGGCTTTTACGACGCTCTTTCGCAACTCCATCTTTTGGGCGGCGAATCGATGATTCGCTCTCTTGTAGCTTTTCTATTTGTGACGTTGGCTTCTCTTTTTCCTTCCGTCTCCGCCGCGCAGCAAAACGAGTTCCACGTGCTCGCCTTCTACACCGACAAAGGCGAGCCGGACCACATCGATTTTGCGAAGCAAGCCTTGTCTTTTTTTACCGAGCTCGCAAAGAAGAACGATTTTCATTTTGACGCAACCGTTCGCTGGGAAGATTTAAACGCCGAGAAGCTGAAAAACATCCAGCTCGTGATCTGGCTCAACGATTTCCCCAAAACGGCCGAACAGCGCACTGTGTTCGAGAACTACATGACGCACGGCGGCGCCTGGCTCGGTTTCCACGTGTCCGCCTACAACGACGACAGCACGCACTGGCCGTGGTTCGTGGACTTTCTCGGCGGTGCCATTTTCTACGGCAACAATTGGCCCCCGCTTCCCGCCAAACTCGTTGTGGACGATCGCGCTCATCCGATCACGCGCGATCTCCCTGCCACGTTCGTGGCGCCGGCCAACGAATGGTACATCTGGAAGCCCAGCCCCCGTCTCAACGAGGACGTAAAAGTCCTGCTCACCCTCGATTCCTCGAGCTATCCGATCGGACTCAAAGACACCATCACTGGCGGCGATCTTCCTGTTGTCTGGACCAATACCCACTACCGCATGCTTTACATGAACATGGGTCACGGCGACAAAATTTTCACCAGCCCCGATCAAAACAAACTATTTGAAAATGCCATTCGCTGGCTTCGCGCTCGATGACGACAATTGGATCTTCGTGGCGGCTAGCGGGAGGATGAAGTCAATTCTTTTGTGCTCAGCAGCTCTGGATCGACTTCCGATTTCGCGGCGTACAGGTTGGTCAGTCGATCGACAAGATTTTTTGCCTCGGGAACGGCAGCAAGGATCGCGTTTTTCAGGTTCAGATAAACCGTCCGATAAACCGGTTTGCATTCCTCCGAAATTTCGCTACTTCCTCCCCAGTTCAGGCGCTCACCAATTGCCAGCATAGTTTGGTTCGCCTGGAGCGGCGTCGAATCAGCCTGCAAGCCTTGTTTCACCCATTCCTGAACCGCGCCAAGTTGCTGAATGCCCGAGTCCTTTTCCGAGTCGCTCATTGCACTGTCGCCGATGGTTTCGAGCACCACTTGCTCGAGCGGTTTATCTATTGTTTCCGCAACGTTGATAGTTGCTTTTGATTCGGTAAGGACAACTTCCAGTTTGAGCGTATAATCGCGAATTTTTTGATGGATTACGGCGAGCTGTCCGCCGGCCGCTTGCGCCGCTTCGCTTCGCGTCTTTCCTTGCTGCAGCACAGTTCGATAAACCTCGTAATCTCCCTTTGCTAAATTCCAGATAGCCTCGTCGACCATTGCTTTCGCTGAATTTCCAAATGTCAGGTCGCGGATACGCGTTCGGGTGGATCCATCGGCCACTTTTCGTTCGGTCTTTGGCTCTTCCAATTTGCGCGGCACGTCTGGCAACGAAGGGGCATCGGGCTTTGCGACGACGACCTCCTCGGGCTGGCTGCGAACATCAGCTTGAATCAGACTGTCATTCGACTCCGTGTCGGCGCTGATGACGCGAGCTTCCGGCAAAGCCGAGCCGTTCGCTTTTGTGACCGCGACCTTGTCCTTCGGGTTTCGCGCTTTAGCCTGAATCGGATTGCCATCCTTTTCCGACTTGGGCTGTTCGGACTCGGCACTGATAACGCGCGCCTCTTGGCCATGCTCGCGAGAGGGCCCCAGCTCTTTCGCGTGGCTCTCGCACACATAAATGGGCTCGTTGCCGCCCTTTTCCCAGCAGAGGATGACCGGCGTTCCGTAGTCGCACTCAAGCCGGTAATTCGCGGAAAGTGCCTCCGCAGACTTTCCGGTCTGGAGTCGCCACTCCGCGCGGCTTGGGCAAATTCGTTTCGGCACGTCGTTAATTTTAGCGAAGCCGTGATGCCAGATGCAGCGAGGCTCGGCGGCTTAGTGCCGGAACATGTAACCCCACTGTACGTTCGGCCAGTCCAAGTTTCGGACAGCAACGCGGCGGTTAGACAAGTATTTGCGCTCCCTCCCGCGCCATTGACGGAGGCGCGCGCGGTGTGTTACCCATACAACGCCGCAAAAATTGGGCATTTTGGAGTGTTGACGAGCCGGATGGCGGAAGATACCAAGCACCTCGAAGTCACGCTCGAAACCCAGGTGGAAAGTGTGAACCTGGCGGAAGAAATGTGTCTCCGCCTTGCCGAAGCCGCGGGCTTTGGGGAAGACGAGTGCTACCGCATTGGCATGAGCGTGCGCGAAGGCGTGATTAACGCGTTCCATTACGGCAACAAAGAAAAGCCCGAAAAGAAAATTCATCTCGCCATCGATCTCACGCCGGAAAAAATGATCATTCACGTTACCGACGAAGGCGCCGGTTTTATCCTGAAGGACGTTCCCGACCCTCTTGCGGAAGAAAATCTTTTGAGCACTTCGGGCCGCGGAATTTTTCTGATGCGCGCGTTCATGGACGAATTCGACGTAGTGAAAGCGGAAACGGGCGGTGCGGAGATTGTAATGTCGAAACGGTTGCCCGGCGCAGGGAGCGCACCGTCTAACGGAAGCGGATCGGGCGGACACCACGCCGGACCGCACCAGGGAGCTTGAGAGATCGATGGCACTTCATCTGACACCCAGAGATTCGGGTCTAATTACGGTTGTGGATGCCAGCGGACGGATTACGCTTGGCGACGGCAGCGCGATGCTGCGCAAAACGATTCGGCAACTGGTGGACGAAGCTCGCACCAACATCCTGTTAAATCTGGCTGACGTGGATTACATCGACAGCTCCGGTATCGGCGAGCTGGTGAGCGCGTATACGGCGGTGCGGAGCAAGGGCGGCGAGCTGAAACTATTGCATCTGACAAAAAAGGTTCACGACCTTTTGCAGATTACAAAACTGTTCACCGTCTTCGAAGTTTTTTCCGACGAGCCTTCGGCTATCCGCAGCTTTCAGTGACGTATCAAATCCCTGGCCAGGGTTCGCTTCAATCATCTGGACTCCAAACGGGATTTGTGCCAGCATACGCCCGCGTTGAAGTTCCAGGTTCGATGCCGGCACGCAGAGCTGCTTTGGCGGTCTCCCGGTGGCAGGCGTCAGACCCAGCACGACGCTAAATCCACGCCAGAGGAGTACCGAAGTTGAGCAAAGAGCAAGGTGTTGTGAAATGGTTTAACGCATCGAAAGGCTACGGTTTTATCCAACGGCAGTCCGGCGAAGATGTGTTCGTACATTTCTCCGCCATTCAGTCGGATGGATATAAAACACTGAACGAAGGACAGAGTGTTGAATTTGAAGTGAAGCAGGGGCCGAAGGGCCTGCAAGCAGAAAACGTATCTCCTCTGGGATGAACGTGGACTCTTTTCAAGCCCCTCGAGCAATCGAGGGGCTTTTTTTGTTTTCGAAGACAGAAAATGGCTGAAATAAAGAGATCGGCGGCGGACACGGCGTGGATTGCGGAGACGGCGCGGTCGCTTGGATTCGACCTGTGCGGCGTGGCGGCGGCAGAAGATTTTCCCGAACTTGCGAACATGCGCGACTGGCTGGAGCGTGGTTACGCCGGAGAGATGAAGTATTTGCACGATCCGCGGCGCATGGATGTACGGGCGACGATGGGCGGCGTGCGCAGCGTGATTGTCTGCGCTGTGAATTATAACTCGCCGGAAAAGTATTCGGCGGAAGTTGCAGGTGAAAACGCGGAAAGAGAAACGCCGCGGGGATGGATTTCGCGTTATGCGTGGGGCAGCGACTACCACGAAGTGTTGCGGGAGAAATTGAATGCGCTGGTTCGGGAGATGCGGAAGAGATTCCCCGAGTCATTTCAGGCGCGGGCTTCGGCGGACACCGGGCCGGTGCAGGAGCGCGTGCTGGCGAAGCACGCGGGACTGGGCTGGGTTGGGAAAAATACGCTACTGCTGAATCAGAAGATGGGATCGTGGCTTTTCCTGGGAACGATTCTGACGGACCTGGAACTTACGCCGGCTGCGGAGAACAAGGATTCGTTGCCCGCGGATTTGTGCGGCAGCTGCACGCGGTGCATTGAAGCTTGTCCGACGGATGCGCTCGTGGACCCGTATGTGATGGATGCGCGGCGGTGCATTGCGTATTTGACGATTGAGCTGCGCGGACCGATTCCGATGGAGTTTCGCGAGCCGATGGGAAATCACGTTTTCGGGTGCGATATTTGCCAGGATGTTTGTCCGTGGAACCGGAAGTCGCCGCGAACGGACGTGAAGGAGTTTCAGCCACGCGGAGCGAACGATGCGAAGAAATCCTTGCATCGGCCGGATCTCGAGTGGCTAGCCAATCTAAGCGAAGAGGAATATCGCGAAGTGTTTCGGGGCAGCGCGATGAAGCGAGCCAAATGGCGAGGAATTTTGCGAAATGCGTGCAATGCGCTCGGCAATGCAGGTTTGCAAAGCGATACAGAGGGCGGCGAGCGCATTGTGGCTACGCTGGCGCGACTTGCCACGAGCGATGATGAAACAGTTTCTGAATCTGCCCAATGGGCGCTTGCGCGCATCAAACGGGAGCGACCTGCTGACCGAGACGGGCGAGAGGCGTCCGGTTGAGGCGGTTCGGCGGACGGCGTTATACTTCTTGGCGACCCTGCATCTGGCCCGCCTGTTGGGAGCTTCGCCTGAAACGAAGAGAGTTCGTAGCGAGCGGCGAGTCTGGCTCCCAATGTTTTGCGAGCGACTGAAGGAACGGATTTAGATTGAAATTTCAATTTGGAGGAAAAACCAGTGGCTTTTTCTGTTCCCCCCCTGACGTATGCATTTGACGCACTTGAACCTTACATTGACGCGAGAACGATGGAGATCCATCACGACAAACATCACGGTGCTTATGTGACGAACGTGAACAAGGCCCTGGAAGGCCATGCAGATCTGCAGGCGAAATCGATTGACGATCTGTTGAAAGGGCTAGATTCGTTGCCGGAGAACATCCGGAACGCAGTTCGAAATAACGGCGGCGGGCATTGGAATCACACGTTGTTCTGGACATTGATGAAGAAGGGCGGAGGAGGCGAACCGAAGGGTGACCTCGGCGCGGCGATTACGTCCACATTCGGGTCGTTCAGCGGGTTTCAAGAAAAGTTTGCGGCGGCGGGACTCGGACGGTTTGGTTCTGGATGGGCGTGGCTGCTGGTGAAAGACGGCAAGCTGGCGATTGATTCCACGCCGAATCAGGACACGCCGTACCTGCTGAAAGGCAAGGCGGTGCTTGGGCTCGACGTCTGGGAGCACGCGTACTATTTGAAGTATCAGAACGTGCGCGGAGATTACATCAAGGCGTGGTGGAATGTGGTGAATTGGGACAAAGCGGCGGAACTCTACGCAGCGGCGAAGTAATTCGAACGGAACTGGAAAAGAAAAGGCCCGGAGGTTTTTCTCCGGGCCTTTTTGCTTGGTCGAAGGAAGCGCTAAACCGTCATCTCCAGATTCGAAATGGGAAATACAGCGGCTTGCCGTTGAGTACCCGCGACGCCCTGCGCGTGGGTTGTAGCCGGGCGCGCCTCGCGAGTAGTAGGGACTCCGGGCTTGGCGATGGCCCAGTTTGCGAAACGCGACGCCTCGCGAACAAGCTCCATGCGGCCCCGAACGCGGAACTTGGAAAGCAGGGAAGAGACGTGGAATTTCACGGTACGCTCGGAGAGATTCAGATCGCCGGCGATTTCCTTGTTAGCAAAGCCTCGCAAGATTCCGCGAAGGACTTCTTCTTCGCGACGAGTTACTTTTACTTCGCTTTTTACGGACTGCCCTGCTTCCAGCAGCTTCTTGGCTTTTTCCACCAAGCCGAGCGTATGGCTCTGTTCGGCCTCGATCATTACGACATAGTCTTCCGGCGACTGGCCGCGGACCATGCAGTGCATGGCGAGCAGGCAAGCGGCTTGCTCAAGCGGCAAGGAGCCGTCTGACTCGGCGGTTATCTGAAAATGCGTGACGCCGGAGTTTTTTTCGTAAAAAAGGAACGTGCGATGACCTGAAGCAGGTTGTGCGGAAACAATAGACGGCAAAGAGTGCGATCTGCGGACAAATTTCACCTGGAATCCTCCCAATCCAGCTTCGACAAGAGTCCGAAGCCTGCGAATGAATCGAGCGAAACGCGCCTGCGCAGGGAGCAGCACGCGAATCACACCATGGATGATTTGTACAAACGTATGCTGCGACTGAGGGCTTAGTCGAAGCTTGGGTCCCCAGGAACGAGCTAGGCGCGAGAAGGAGGAATACGCCCGTAAACGTTCCACCGAACTAGTACCCGAGCTGCACGTCGAATGCCAAAAACAGGAGGGCGCAAGTCTTTCAAAATGGAACATTTGCGGGAGCAGCCGCGAAAGGGTGGCGCATATGAAGGTAGGAATTGCTTGAAGGGTGGAAAAAAATGCATGAGATAAAGAATTTTCTACAGGACCTACTGAGGCGTTAAGACGCGCGTTTCATTTTGCGAAATGAGCTCATACCGGATGCCACGCCAGCGAATGCGGCGCGAGAGCAGCGATGTAATGAAGTTCACAAGATACAAAAACGGAATGAAGACGCCGATGGTGATGTAAATCCAGGACTGCGCGTTGATCTGCACGCGATATGGAGGCAGAAGATCGGCAACAGCGATAACGCGCAAAGCACTGCGGAGAGAAGCGAGCAAGAGAGGAAGAAAAGTGAGCGCGGCCAGATGAACAGAGGGGCGCGCGGAAAAAATGTCGCCAAGGGTGAGAACGAGGCCGAGGATAAAGGTGAGGCAGAAAAGCGAATGCGTTGCAAAAGCGGTGGCCCACATTTTATGCGCATAGACGCGGGTGATGAGAATCTGGCGATTCGTGAATTCGAAGAGTCCTTCGAAGGAAGTGTTTGCGAACGAAACAACGAGACACTCAGGCAAGAACTGAATGGATTTGCCGCGGCGCGCGAGGGCATTGGTCATGGAATAGTCGTCGCTCACGGAGCGCTGCCATTCTTCGAGCACCCCGCACTGATCAAATTCAGATTTGCGAATGGCGGTGCCGCCTCCCCAGCAGAAGTTGCTGGATTTTTCGTCGAGCATGGTGACGATGGGCGCGTTCCAAGCGGTCAACAACAGCGTCGGAAAATTGGTGGCGTTCGGAATGAGCCAGCGCATCGTGGTCGTGGCGCCGTAGCGGGCATCGTGAAGCGACCCGACCATGCGGCGTAACCAGGACTTCCCCGGGCGTCCGTCCGAATCGACGAAGACAAGTGCTTCGACGTCCTTGGGCAATTGCGTCACTGCGTGAATGAGGTTGTTGACCTTTTCGCCGCGGCCGTCCGGCCTTCCGGCGAAGAGCACGGTTGCTTTGACACGCGATTGCGCAGCGACGCGTTTGACGGTTGGAACGGCGGAATCGGACTCCGAGGCGAGCACGAAAAAAACTTCATAATTTTGATGATCGAATTCGCAGAGGGCAACCAGGTTTTGTTCGAGGCCGGGCTCGGAGCCGCGGCAGGGACAGATGACGGCGGTGCGAGGCGCGTAAAAACCGGGGTCGACCATCGTGCGGCGCTTGGCGAATGCGAGCCACAGTGCGCCCTGCACGGCCAGATAGAGCCCGAGCAGAATCTGAAGGACCGCAAGAATTTCGAAAAGGATTTCCACGCAAAGCGAGCATAGCAAAGCAGGGCGACTCGCGCACCGAACATGTAAACGGGTAGAATCGCAGGCGTTAACGTTCGACAGACGGGTCAGGCGCGCGCAGCGCAAAGGAGAGAGCACATGCAAGGGCGAGTCGATTCATCGATGGTGACGACGGCGATGGAGCTTCCGGGCTACAGGATTGTGAAGAATTTCGGCGTAGTGCGCGGAATCATCGTGCGCTCGCGCAGCGTAATTGGGAATTTGGGCGCGGCGTTGCAAACGATCGTGGGCGGGAACATCACGATTTTGACGGATTTGTGCGAAAGAACACGGAGCGAGGCGTACGAACTGCTTTTGCAGCATGCGGCGGCGCACGGAGCGAATGGCGTAGTGGGATTCCGCTACGATGCGACGGAAGTCATGAATGGCGTTACGGAAGTGCTGGCGTACGGCACGGCCGTGCAAGTGGAGCCTCTGCCCCGGTAGGAGTGGAGAATCACGAACCTGCCCGGGCGAAGCATGGCCGGGGCGCGTTCGCTGCGCACACGGAAGGCGCCGGAAAAGCCGTGTTCAGCGGAAAGATACCAGAGAGTTGAAGGTTATTGCTTTTTTACGGCAGGCGAAGCGGCGGCGTGTTCGATGACGTGTGCGGCCAGGTCGTCGATTTCCGTGAGGGCACGCGACGCCGCTACGCGGGCGCGCTCCATGAAGGATGAGTCCAGCACAAACGCGCAGCGATCCACGAAGGGATGATGGGCTGATTCGAAAGGCTTGCGGCTACGGCGAGGGCCGGAGTTGCGCGCGAGAACGTCTTCGTAAATCTGCAAGTCGTTTTGAAAATCGAGTGCATCGCCGGCATTCCATTTTTTTTCGCGAGTCAGCGCGAGTAGAAACTTGCGGCGAAAGAGCGCGGCGTCTTTTCGCGTCAGAGGAACAGGCTTTTTACCCGTCACCGGGCCGGCAGCGACCTGTTCGAACAAGCTCACGGTCGCAGCGAGTAGTGCTTCGCGTTGCAGCAGCGTCAACAAGTCCCGGTAGAGCGGCGCATGGACCTGGAGCGCATGGCGGCCGTTTTCAACGACGTAGGAATCCACAAATCGTTGCACGACGCGCTCCTGCGAGAGTGCTTGTGTGAGATCCGCTGCGAGAACGCTCGCATCAGGCGGCGGAATTGGAGAAATGCGGGCCATCGTCGCAATTCATGTTAGCAGGACGTGTGAACGTTTCGCTTCCAGTGCGTCTATTTCACAAATTGTGGCGATTGGCCTTTCGACCATGGGTCGTAGGTCAGGCAGAGGTTCACGCGGTGCGCGACCGGCGGGTGATCGTAGAACAATAAGACGTTGACGGGGTTGGGGTCCGGTTCGACAAAAACCTGCTCGCCGAACATTTGATAGGACGCCGCGCAAGCCTGGCCCGGATCGGGGACGAGACCGTGAGTGACTTCGAGTGAATAGATGTCTGCCTGGTTTTCCTGGTAGCGGCTTAAGTTGGTGCCGATCACGTTCGCAATGAATCCAAACAAAGTAATGACGAAGAGAAGCGCAGGCAGGGCGGCCCAATCGTCGAGGCCGCGCACGTTCCAGTTTGTGGCGTTCCGGGAAAGCAAAGGACCGATCGCGCGACGGACGCCGTAGAGCAAAACGACACTGAGAAGGGAGGCGAATGCGAGCCCCTTTGCAATATGGTTGAGCGCGTAATGGCCCATTTCGTGGCCGAACATGAGCAGGATGCCGTCGGTTGTTTCCTTGGTGATGCTGGTGTCCCAGACGACGACGCGCTTCGTTGCACCAAAGCCGTTGACGTAAGCGTTTGTATAGATGGTCTTGTCGCTGGCGAGCATCCAGAACATTCTTTCTGGCGGGATGGGCATACCGCCGCGAATGGTGATGCGTTCGAGTTGAGGGATGAGCTGAGGCGCTTTGGTGGAGAGCGGGGCATATTGATTGAACATCGGGTCGATTACGAGTGGCTGGATGAAGAAAATGAAAAGGAAGATTACATTCGAAATGATCCAAAAATGGAGCCACCAACGCTTCGGACTCCAGCGGACTACAGCGACGAGAATGCGCGCGAGGATGACGCCGATCATCAACGTGAGGAGAATGCTCTTGAGCCAATCACCGATCCAGGCGCCCCATAGCTGAACTGAAATGCCGTAATGCTTGCGAAGGGATTCGTCGAAAAGATCGAGGGGCAATTGGAGGAAACTGAAGGTGATTACAAGCAGGGGCACAAAGATAAGCGCTTGCAGCGTGCGGTTATTGGTGGCGCGTTCAGCCAAGTCGCGAAATTTTGCGGACCATTTGGCGCGCAGAATGAGCCAGAGTGCGGAAAGGGAGAAGACGAAACTGAAAATGCGAAATGAAAAGCGGATGCGAGCGAGCGTTTTTGCTTTTTTGTAGAGTTCGGGTGACAGGGAATAGCCGGTGTATCTTTTTGCGGGAGGCGTCTGCACTTTTTCAACGGTAGGAGCGGCTGCCGGAGCACCGGTCTCGGATGAAACGTTCGGCGAAGACTGCGGAGATTGCGCGGCCTGCGCAGAAAATGCAAATAGACAGAAAAGCGATAGGGCGAGCAGACGAGCGCGCACCAAGCCTCCGTGAGCGAAATGCACAGAATGGCGCGGAGTATAGCCGACAATTTCGGTGAGCGGGTAGAGATGAGGCGAGGATTGGCTGGCTAGAACCAGTCGGAGCGGTAGGCGATCCACCAGGCCGCCATGCCACAAGGGATTGTTGCGACGACGGCCCACCAAAAGGGCAGCGCGAGGTCGGCG
>DATLVG010000160.1:0-26145 GCA_035577625.1 Candidatus Dormiibacterota bacterium | reverse complement strand
CGCAAAGAATGAAGAAGCTATTCGGAGAAGAGTTTGGGTTGCGCGGCGGTTGCCGTTGCGGCGGGTTTGCGGCGGGCGATGCCGACGACGCCGAGAACGGTGAGGGAAGAGATCGCGGAGCGGGGAACGAAGATGCGGTCGGTGTTGGAGGAAAGGTCGGGTGGAGTGAGCTGGACGCCATTGTCGAGCAGCCCGAGAAGGTCGTTGGGCACAACGCCTTCGAGGATTTCGCCGTCGGTGTAGCGGAGTCGAATCCAAAGGCCGTCGAGCTTGGGACGCGACAGGAAGGATTTGCGTTCGGGTTCGAAGTCTCCGTTGAATTCACGCACGAAGTAGAGAGAGCGGATGCGGTCGAGTGGAACCTGTTCGTGGGAGCCGTCGGGCGTGAGGAGATCGAGCGGGTCGATTTGACCGAGACGGGACGGGTTGAGGTATCCCTGCAGGGACTTGCGGTCCATGAGAGAGACCACGACCTTCTTGTGGGTAGAGGCTGGGGTACGGAGCTTCAAGTTAGCCGTTTCTGGCGCGAGTTACAGTGCTGCCGCTGGTTGAGCCGGTTCCTTTGAATTTTGTCTCATTGTGTCACGAACTGCAAAATTCAACCGACCTATTAGCACCTGGTAGCGAGGTTGTGATCCATTGGCGCCACAAAACCGAAAAAACGGTTCGAGAGGCACCGAAAGAGCGAAAATTTGCGCTTTGTGAAGACGTATGTTATGTTAAGCGCGTTTTTCCTGTCAACCTATTGTTTTCATTGGGGTTAGGCCTTGGAGGGCCACCCGTTGACCGACAAGAAGCAAATCCTAAAATCTGCTTCGATTATAACCCTGGTCACCATCATAAGCCGCATTTTGGGCTATGTGCGTGACCAGCGCATTGCGGTTTTGCTGGGAACAACGCCAATATCGGTCGCTTATCAGCTGGCGTTCCGCATCCCCAATCTTTTTAGGCGGTTGGTGGCGGAAGGGGCGATGACTGCGTCGTTCATTCCGGTTTTCGCTAACTATATGCGCGAAAAGGGCGAGAAGGAGGTTTGGGATTTTGCGAACAAGCTGTTCTGGACGCTGGCGCTGGTGGTGGCGGTCATCACGGTGTTGGGGATGGTGTTCTCTCCGTACGTGATTCAGTTGTTCACTTCGGACATAGGGAGCGCTGGCGGATTGGATCTCGCTGTCGGGCTGAATCGAATCATCTTCCCGTACCTGTTTTTCGTAGCGCTAGCAGCGCTCGCGATGGGGATTCTGAACTGCTTTCATGTATTCGGACTGCCAGCCGCCACGCCCATCTTCTGGAATGTCGCGTCAATCGTGTTTTCAATGGCGGTGGTGTGGAAGTACTTCAAAAGCCCGGCGATGTCACTGGCGGCGGGTGTGCTGGTCGGGGGAGTATTGCAGTTTTTGATCCAAGTACCACAACTGGTGCAGAAAGGAATGAAGTTTAACTTCGGGGTTTCGTTTTCGCATCCCGGAATTCAGAACGTTGCGCGACTTATGATTCCGCGGTTGTTTGGCATTGGCGTAGCGCAGATCAATTTGTTGGTGGATACGCGGTTTGCCACGGCCAGCATCATGCCAAAAGGAAGCCTGACGGCGCTGTATTACTCCGACCGTGTGATGGAATTAGTGCTGGGTGGATACGCGATTTCGGTAGCAACGGCAATTTTGCCGATGATGTCGCATCAGGCGGCAGCGAACGATTACGGCGGACTTAAGAAGACGTTAGTGTTCGCAATACGGCTAGTGGCGTTCATTACGGTGCCGGCGATGCTTGGCCTAATGATTATGCGAGAGCCGATTATTCGCGTGTTGTTCCAGCACGGTGCGTTCGTCGCAGAGTCCACGCGGCTCACCGCGAGAGCGCTGTTGTACTACGCGATTGCCCTGCCGGGCCTGGCGACGGTGAAGCTGATCGTGCCGGCGTTTTATTCAACCAAAGACACCAAGACGCCGGTGATTGTGGCGGCGATTTCCATGGTGCTCAACATTTTGCTAAATATCGTGTTTCTGGAGTTTTTCTTCAAGCGCGTTCAGAACGGTGGACCGGCGCTGGCAACTGCCCTGGCGTGTTACTTCGACTTTTTCGCGCTGTTCATTATTTTCCGGGTGCGGTACGGACCCCTGGGAACGATGGAGATCTTGCGTTCGTTTGGGAAGATTTCACTTTGCGCATCAATAATGGGAGTTGCGTGCTGGTTGGGAGTGCACTACACGGAGTTTGTGATGCACTCGCGGTTTCTGATCCAGCTATTGATTTTTATCAGCATGATACTAGGTGCGACGGGATTATACCTGGGACTGGCGTGGCTGTTCCGGTGCCACGAGATCGAAGAGATTTACGGGATTGCGACGCGCCGGAAGCGCGGCGGGGAAGCGTACGTGGAAACGTGATGGAACTCGCGAGCGCAATATCGTCATTTCTAACGCACGTAAAGGTCGAAAAGGGCCTCGCGGCGAATACCTATTCGGCCTACAAGCGGGATTTGGCAAAGTTTGAAGATTTCGCCAAGAAGCGCAAGCTCGCACTCGAAAAGGTTTCGCGGGACGACCTGGTGGATTTTCTGGCCGGGCTGTACCGGCAAAAGCTGGAGAGCAAAACAGTTGCGCGAAATCTGGTGTCGCTGCGGAATTTTTTTCGCTTCGCGCAGGTCCACGAGGCGATAACCGATGATCCAGCGGCGAACCTGGAGTCGCCGAAGATTCGGAAATCGCTGCCCGGATACTTGCGGCTCGAGGAAGTCGAACGTTTATTGGAACAGCCGGACGGAACCACGTCGCAAGGTTTGCGTGACCGCGCGATGCTCGAAGTTTTGTATTCGACCGGATTGCGGGTGTCGGAATTGACGGGACTAAGAGTGAGCGACCTCGACGTTAAGGTTGGGTGCGTGCACTGCATCGGGAAAGGTGATAAAGAGCGGGTGGTGCCGGTGGGGAAAAAGGCGCTGGCGATTGTCGAACGGTATTTGCGCGATGGTCGCCCGGAATTGTTGCGAGGCGCGCGCAACGGTCTGGTCAGCCCGTTTTTGTTTGTGAACCGGCGCGGCGCAAAGATCAGCCGCGTTGGAGTGTGGAAAATTCTATCAAACTACGGAAAGCGGGCGGGACTGCGCATTGGCCTGACCCCGCACATGCTGCGACACAGTTTTGCCACGCATTTGCTGGAGCGTGGCGCGGATTTGCGTTCGGTTCAGTTGATGCTCGGCCACGCCGACATCTCGACGACGCAGATCTATACCCATGTGGTCGAAGAGCGGTTGAAACAAGTGTACAAAGCGCATCATCCACGCGCATAGCGTGAGGGCCCTGAAGTGAGCGCGGGTGCCGCCGTGAAACTGCGGCCGCATCCTAACGGTGAAGGAGTGCAATGCCTGATTACATGTTTTTATTGGAGAGCCGGCTGCTGCCTGAACAAAGAGCCGCGCTGCTGCGAGTGCAGGAACTGTCTGCGGCGATGGGCTACAACATCTATTTGACGGGCGGAACGGTGCGCGACCTGATAACGGGCGCGTCGCTGCGCGACCTGGATTTTACAGTGGAAGGGAATCCATCGAAAATCGCGCGCGAGCTGGAAAAGGGCGGCGCAAAGGTGCTCCACGAAGACGAAAAGCTGCGGCACGTGGAGATTTTATTTTCCGGCGACTGCGAAGGAAGCATTGCGGCGGCGCGCGATGACCACTACGTGAGGCCGGGGACGCGGCCGGAGATTCGCTGGTCGACGATCATGGAGGATTTGCGGCGGCGTGATTTTTCGCTGAATGCGATCGCGATTTCGCTGAATCCGGCTTCGCGCGGCTTGCTGTTGGATCCCACAAACGGGCTGTCGGACGTGGAGCGAGCGGAAGTGCGCGCGCTGATCATTCACAGTTTTACGAACCAGCCGGTGCGGTTGCTGCGCGTGCTGCGCTTTGCGGCGAGAATGGGATTTAAGCTCGAGCAGCGCACGCAGGAGTGGTTTGACCTGGCAATCGAACGGGACTTGCATCACACGATTACGCCGGAGGACGCTGGGGCGGAACTTCGGTCGTTGGCGCGAGAGGAAAATCCGGCGGCGATTTTGAAGGCGTGGGAAGAACACGATTTACTGGAAACGGTTCATCCGGTGCTGGCGAAGAAGCACCCGGACTTCGACTCGGTCAATCGGCTGAGCAAGGTTCGCGACGATTTGTTCATGGCGGGATTGCGGCCCCGACTAGCCACTCCGATGATGCTGGCGATTCTGGGGCGATTGAAAGATCGCGAACAGGGGAGTTTGCTGCACAAATTAGGATTCCGCGCGGCAGAAGTTGACCACATTCTGGCATTTGAAGACGAAGCGCACGCGGCGGGGAAAGAGCTGGCCGGAAAAAAACTGGCTGCACCGATTGACGCATACCGCTTTTTGGAAAAGATGCGGACGGACACTCTGGCACATCTGCTGGCATTTTCCTCGAACTCAACCGCCGTTTCCAAAATCCGCGCTTACTTGAATAAGTGGAGACCACTGCGGCAAGGGATTCCAGCGATCGTGAACGAACTGACCGCAATTGGAATGCCGGCGGGGCCCAAGTTTGACACCGTTGTCGACCAGGTGTTCGCAATGCAAATGACTGGCCGCGGGAAAACGCCGGAAGAGCGCGAAAAAATCCTGCGCAAACTTTCCGGAATCAAGGAACAGCCGAAGCCCAAGGAAACCAAGGGCAAAGAGAAGAAGCATGCCGGGAAAATAATTGGGAAGGCAGCGCCTGCTCCGGCCGCCAAGGCAGTCGCTCCGCCAGCAAAAGCCGGGGCGGCACCTGCAAAGAATCAGAAGGCGCCGGCAAAACCGGAAAAGAAAAAGAAGAAGTAAGGGGCAGGGAAGCGGAAGGGCTGTTGAAAACGCAAGAATGTCGTTCGCATTTCTTTCGCAAGGGAATTAGAATCGAAATTCATGGGACGCCCTGAGTTCGTTCACCTTCACGTTCATACCGATTACAGCCTGCTCGATGGCGCTTGCGAAACAAGCGAGCTTCTCGATGAAGCGTCCCGCCAGAAGATGCCCGCCGTGGCCATTACGGATCACGGCAATCTGTTCGCGGCGGCGAATTTTTTCAATGAAGCGAGCAAGCGCGACGTAAAGCCGATTATCGGTTGCGAAGTGTATGTCGCCAAAGGAAGCAGGCACGACCGCGGCGAGAAATCGGCGGCCAATGCCGCAAACGATCGCGATGATTGGGAACCCGGACAGCGCGGCAACAATCACCTGGTGCTGCTTTGCGAAAACCTCGAGGGCTACCACAATCTGATCAGGCTGGTCTCCGCGGGATTCCTCGAAGGTTTCTATTACCGGCCACGAATTGACTACGACCTTCTGGCCAAACACAGCAGAGGGTTGATTGCGCTGTCGGCATGTCTGCAAGGTGCGGTGACGGAAGCGGTAGTCGAAGAAAAATACGATCGCGCTCGCGAGAATGCGTACCGGCTGCGCGATGTATTTGGAAAGCAGAATTTCTTTTTGGAGATTCAGGATCAAGGGCTGGAGATCGAGAAGGGCGTGAATCCGCAGTTGGTGCGGCTTTCGAAAGAAACGGGGATTCCGTTGGTGGCAACAAACGACTGCCACTACTTGCATCACGAAGACGCACACGCACAAGAAGTCTTATTGTGCATTCAAACCGGCAAGACCATGAGCGACGAACGCCGGATGAAGTTTCCGACCGACCAGTTTTATTTCAAGACGGCCGACGAGATGTACGGAATCTTTCGCGAGATTCCGGAAGCGCTGCAACGCACCGTGGACATTGCTTCGCGTTGCAACGTGAAGATCGAGCGCATTCCAAATCCATTCCCGGAATTTAAGGTACCGGAAGGACACACCGCCGGAAGCTATTTCGAAAAAGTCGTGCGCGAAGGATTTGCGACGCGACTGCCGTACCTGGAGCGACTGGCGAAATCCGGCGCGCTTAGCAATCCGCTATCGGAGTATGAGCGGCGGCTGAGCAGCGAAATCCAGATGATTCAGAAGATGCGGTACGAAGGATATTTTCTGATCGTTTGGGATTTTATTCACTACGCGCGCAGCCAGGGAGTGCCGGTGGGGCCCGGCCGGGGATCGGCGGCGGGAAGCCTTGTAAGTTATGCGCTGCGGATCACAGACGTGGATCCGCTGCAATACAACCTGCTGTTCGAACGGTTCCTGAATCCGGAACGCGTTTCGATGCCGGATATTGATATTGATTTTTGCATGCGCAGGCGTGGCGAGTTGATTGAATACGTCACGCAGAAGTACGGCCGCGAAAATGTCGCGCAGATTATTACCTTCGGAACGATGGCAGCAAAAGCGGCCATTAAGGACGTCGGCCGCGCGATGGATATTCCGTACACGGAAGTGGATCGCATCGCGAAAATGGTTCCAGCAACACTGGGCATCGAGCTGGAAGATGCTTTGAAAGAAGCGCCACAACTGAAGTCCGCTATCAACTCCGATGACAAGTTGAAGGATTTGATGGCGGTGGCGCTGCGGCTGGAAGGTCTGGCGAGGCATGCTTCGACGCACGCGGCGGGCGTGGTGATTTCACCGGCGCCGCTGACGGATCTGGTACCCGTTTACAAGACGAACCGCGACGAAGTCACAACGCAGTACGACATGAATGCGCTCGAGCGAATCGGTTTGCTCAAGATGGATTTTCTTGGGCTGACCACGCTGACCGTGCTGCAGGACGCCGTCCGTATGGTGGAACAGAACCGCGGCGTCCAGGTCGACCTGGAAAATCTGGCGTTGGACGATGAAGCCACGTACAAACTCTTCTCGCGCGGCGACACGACGGCGATTTTCCAGTTTGAGTCGCACGGCATGCGCGACATTTTGCGGCGTTACCAGCCGACACGCATCGAAGATTTGACCGCGCTGAACGCGCTGTATCGTCCGGGGCCGATTCAGGGCGGAATGGTCGATGATTTTATCAACCGGAAGCACGGGAAGACGAAAGTCACCTTCGAACTGCCGCAACTGCAGGACATTCTTCAAGAGACATACGGCGTAATTCTGTATCAGGAGCAAGTGATGCAGATTGCCAACCGGCTGGCGAACTTTTCGCTGGGTGAAGCGGATATTTTGCGTCGCGCGATGGGCAAGAAAAAGAAAGAAGAGATGGCGGCGCAGCGGGCGAAATTCTTGAACGGCTGCGCGAACAATAGGATTCCAGAGAAAAAGGCCGAACGAATCTTCAATCTGATGGAAGAATTTGCGGGATACGGATTTAACAAGTCGCACTCCTGCGCCTATGCGCTGCTGGCGTATCAAACGGCCTACATGAAAGCGCATTACCCAGTGGAGTTCATCGCGGCGCTGCTGACCTCGGAAACCGGAAATGCGGACAAGGCGGTGAAGTACATTAACGAAGCACGCGGAATGAGCATTTCGATTTTGCCGCCGGATGTGAACGAGTCCGATTTGTATTTCACGCCGGTAGGCGAATCGATTCGCTTCGGACTTGCGGCGATCAAGAACGTCGGCGAGAACACCGCGAAGGCAATTCGCGAGTCACGAAACGAGCAAGGGCGTTTCAAGTCGCTTTACGATTTCTGCGAACGGATCGAGCCAAAATTCCTGAACAAGCGGGTCTTTGAGAGTTTGATCAAGTCCGGCGCCATGGATTCGGTAGGTCCGAGAGAATCGATGCTGGCCAGCGTGGACGATGCGGTCGCGGCGCTGCAACGAGTCGCGCGAAACAGGGAATCGGGTCAACACGGCCTTTTCGGCGGCGGCTCAGCGCCGGCAGCGCCGACGTTCGAGCTGCGAGACGCGGCGCCGTGGACCGAAGAAGAGCGCCTAGCGAGCGAATATGCGATGCTCGGGTTCTACGTTTCGGGACATCCACTGGAGAAATTCGCTTCGCGCCTTGAGGAGTGGAAAGTCGTTAGCCTGGGGCAAGTGGAAGGCGAGCGAAACGGCAAGGAGATCGCGGTCGCGGTATTGATTGTGGGAACGCGGCCGATGCGCTCGAGGAAGGGCGCTCGGTGGGCGATCTTTACAATTCAGGACATGACTGGGATTCAGGAATTGCTTGCGTTTCCGGAAAGTTTTGCGCGATTCGAAAACCTGCTCAAGCCGGGAACCCCGTTGCTGCTGAAGGTTCGCGTGCAAGTGGAAGAAGCAGGAACCCGGCTGTCGTTACAAGAAGCGCGCCGAATTGAAGATATCGTGGAGAAAGTAGCGAATCAGGAATTTCGCGTGCGGATGAACATGCAAACGCTGAACGACGCGATGCTGGATCAGCTGGAACGTTTGTTTGAAGGGACGCCGGGCATGAGCCAAGTTATTTTCGAACTGGTGTCTGCCGATGGAACCGTGGCAACGGTGGCTTCGCAACAACGCGTGAAGGTGACGCCGGAACTGGTCGAAGCCGTGAGAAGGCTAAAGGGCGAGCAGGCGGCAGCCTAGGAAAACGAATGAGTGCAAAAAAACACGTTGATCCGGACCCGAGCGAGCAAAGGCAGCGAGAGATCGAGCGACTGGAGAAAGATGTGGAAGACTTGAAGCGGCTTGCCGGAACGGCTGAGGCGGATGCGGAGCTCGAGCGCGTAAGAAGGGAAGTTGCGGAATTGCGGCGCGAGTTTTACGCCCATCTTGGCCCGTGGCAGCGAGCGCAGATTGCACGCCATCAACAGCGGCCTTACTTGCTGGACTTTGTCCAATACCTGTTCACGGATTTTATGGAGTTGCACGGCGACCGCGCCTTCGGAGACGACAAAGCAATCATCTCAGGGCTAGCGAAATTTCATGGGCGCCCCGTTGCCGTTATCGGTCACCAGAAGGGACGCGACACGAAACAACGCGTGATTCGCAATTTTGGTCAACCGAAGCCGGAGGGTTACCGGAAGGCGCTGCGCGTGATGCAGCTCGCGGCGAAGTATCATCGCCCGGTGCTGACGTTCATCGATACTCCCGGCGCATACCCGGGAATTGACGCAGAGGAACGCGGTCAGGGTGAAGCGATTGCGCGAAATTTGCGCGAAATGTCGCGGCTACCTGTTCCGGTCATCGTAACGGTCACGGGCGAAGGGGGATCGGGCGGCGCGCTCGCCGTGGCCGTGGGTGACCGCGTGAATATTTTGGAGAATAGCTTCTATTCGGTGATTTCGCCGGAAGGGTGCGCGGCAATCATGTGGCGCGATGCGTCGAAAGCGGAAACCGCGGCAGAAGCGATGAAAATCACGGCGAAGGACTTGAAGGACTTTGGCATTGTGGACGAGATTGTACGCGAGCCAGAAGGTGGCGCGCACACGGACCATGAGGCGGCGGCGCGCCTGCTGGGCGACGTGTTGGACCGGCAGTTGGCGGAATTGACGCTGACCAGGCCGGAAACCCTCATCGAAGGACGCTACGAGAAATTCCGGAAGATGGGGCAGTTTTTCGATATTCAGGGCTAAGAACCGCCCCGAAATTATGGCGGGAAATAAATTAGACAAATTCGGACCCTCCCTGCTGTCCGAACCAGCCTCAAATCCAGTAAGTCCTTATATTCCAATGGCCTGAATTGGTACCAGAATTGCGTTACATCATCCTGTACGGGCCGCCCTCCCCCTCAACGAAGACTGGCAGCCCGCCCAAGGTAAAGGTGATTCAACATGGGGCGTATCAAGGTTAGCTTGGGAGTTTGCTTAGGACTCTTGCTTCTGATTTGCGCGAGTGCAGCGCCCGCTTTTGCCGACTCCGTACAGGTGCAATACACCGTGACGGGCGCATTCAGTTCGAGTGTAGGCTCGGCGCCTTTGAGCGGGCCGGATGGCACATACTCGATGAATTTCACGTTGCCGCAGATGCCGACTCCGGATTTCTCCGACGCCGCTGCCGGCGACTTTGCCATTATGAATGTGCCGATCAGCTATTCCTTTCAGTGCCAGGGGTGCTCCTCCACGACCAGTTTCAGCGGCTTGGCGGAGGATGTGGATTTTGCCGGGCCAAGCCTGGGTGGAATGTTCGTCGTCGAATTCTTGACGGGCGGCCACGACTACTATTTCCAGTTCACCGGTGACACACTTTTCAGCGGGTCCGTTGATCAGCCCACACTTTTGCCGGGCGGGCCGTTCGATCTAACGAATGCGGGACTCTTCGGACTGGACAACAACGAGTTCGTGGATTTGGGAAGCGCTACCGTCGAGGGCGTCGCTACGCCGGAACCATCAACGCTCGCGCTGCTTTTGACGGCGGCAGCAATGCTAGGCCTGTTCGCGCTCCTCAAGCTTCAGCGCGCATAAACTCCTCCATTTTCCCCCGTAGCAGATAGGAAACTCATATCGCAGGATTTTGTGGGCGCGGACTCCAGCCGGAGCTAGTCTGAAAGTGTCTTCGGAGAGCGGATTGGTATGGGGGCTGGCCTTGCCAGCGCCAATTCGCGGAAAATGGGAACCTTTATGTCCGAACCTTTCCGTCCTTATGAAAAGTTGGTGGAGATTACCGTCCTGGGGAAGAAGTTCAACGTTCCCGAACGGAATTCTCTTTTGCGCTGCTTCCAGTTCATCAGCCCGGAGACGATTCCGTACGGCCGCTTTTGCTGGAATCAAGACTGCCAATACTGCCGCGTCACTTGCCAATTGCCGGACGACGACGAGGCGCGGGAAATGCTGGCCTGCAAATTCATCGTCATGCCGGGTATGGAAGTTTCCGAATTGAGCCAGGAATTGAAGTGGTGCCTCCGGTCAAAACTGCCACAGGACACTCCGGTCTCTCAGTAAGCAATTCCGTATGAATTTCGCCTTACCTCCCACCATTCAAACGAAATTGAGTACGCCCGTCCGTCCCTCGGAGCTGTAGTAGTTTGCTCTGCGGCCATCGGTGCACTACGATGGAACGAATCCATCATGAACTCACAAACTGCGGTAAAACGGCTGACGTGTGACGGGTGCGGGCTGGAAGCTTCGTCTGAGCACCTCGCCCGACGGCTGAAACGACTGGAATTGGCGACCCGCTACCGGCCCATTCACATTCAAGCCGTGTTTCTGGGGGCGCAATCGCCAACCGATGACAAGAATTTCCTGTATGCGGCAGAGACGGGATTTAGCGGCGAAGCGGCGGCGCTGCTCCGCGCTTTAGGAATCCAGGCCGACGGGCGCGACGTCGAAGCGGTACTGGCGGAATTTCAGAAACGCGGATTGGTTTTGACACACATCCTGGAATGTCCGGCCGAACCGGGTCACGAGGCGCCGAATCTGGTGGACGCCTTGCGCCGCAAATTACCGAGCGTCGCCAGGCGATTGCGCGGGTCGCTGCGGCCGAAGCGCGTCATCCCTATTTCGAGGGACTTGGCGGCGGTGTTGGATGAGGTGAAGAGCGCTCAACTGAGCGGGGATTTGGTCCTCAACAACGGACTACCCTTCGATTTGGCGGACGATGCTGGTGTGAGCCAGCTCACATCGGCGGTACGGAGCCTGTGATAAGATTCACTTTTGCAGAGCAACCGGTAGGTGGTCACAATGAAAAAACAGGCCAAATTTGGGATTGGAATCGGGATCATTTTGGTGTCCATGGCGAGCCTCGCTTGGCTGGGCTACGGCGAGAGCAAAACGTATTACCACACGATCGCCGAGCTTGAGACGCTACGCGGCACCGCCGCGGCGCACCGTATGCGCGTTGGCGGCACCGTTCAGCCCGGCAGTATTCACCGCGCAAGCGGTAAAACTGATTTTGTGCTGCTGGGCGAAGGGAAATCCCTCTCCGTCAGCTATACAGGCAATGACCCGCTGCCGGATTCCTTTATTGACAATTCTCAGGCGCTGATTGAAGGCCGGATGAGTTCGGACGGGCGATTTGTCGCGGAACACGTGCAGGCGAAATGCGCTTCGAAATATGAAGCGGCTCCTGGCGAGGCGCCGAAACCGTCGAATTCAACTGGCCGTTCGTAGTTCGCGTAGATACGGCACGGCGCGCTCGGTTCTGAAAGTGGAGGCAGTGTGGACGTATTCGGTTCCTTTGCGCTGTTACTTGCCTTTGTTTGTGCGCTGTACGCATTGGTCGGCGGAATCGCGGCCATCCTCACACGACATCCCCTGTTAATTAAAAGTGCGCGCCAGGCGGGCATGGCCGCGTGCAGCCTGATTTTCCTGGCAACCTTCAGCGTCGTGTATCTCTTCGTCACCGACAATTTTTCGATGGCGTATGTCGCCTCGCACAGCAATCGCGACCTTGCAACCTTTTTTAAGGTCGTCGCGCTTTGGTCCGGTCAGGAAGGCTCACTGCTGTTCTGGTGCTTCCTGATGTCCATCTATATTTTTTCGGTGTTGATCGCCTATCGGAACAAGCACGGCGAATTGATGCCTTACGTCGGAACAATCCTCGCTGGCGTGCAGCTCTTCTTTTTGACCATCAGCAATTTTGTGGCGAGCCCCTTCAAGGCACTGGCGATTGCGAATGCTTCGGGCGGCCTTGACTATTACTTGCGGGCGGACGGAAGCGGGCTAAATCCAGTTCTTCAGTATCCGGAAATGATTATTCACCCGCCCAATCTATATTCGGGCTATACGGGATTCACGATTCCGTTCGCGTTCGCCCTCGCGGCGCTACTCGGCCGGTATCCGGGCGAGAAATGGATCCACCTGACGCGTAAGTGGACAATGATCGCTTGGTGTTTCCAGACAGTTGGAATTTTGCTTGGAGCGCACTGGGCGTACGCGGTTCTCGGCTGGGGTGGCTATTGGGGCTGGGACCCTGTTGAGAACGCATCGTTTTTACCGTGGCTGACGGGAACGGCGTTTCTGCACTCGGTGATGATGCAGGAAAAGCGCGGCATGATGAAAGTGTGGAACGTTTGGCTGGTATTCATCACGTTCATGCTGTGCATTTTGGGAACGTTGTTGACGCGAAGCGGCGTCGTCAGTTCGGTTCATGCATTCGCGCAGTCCAATATTGGAAGCTGGTTTGTCGGATTCCTGGCGGTCGTCTTGGCGATCTGCTTATTTGCGTATTTCAAGAATCGTGATTACTTAAAGAGCGAAAATCAACTGGACTCGATGGTTTCCCGCGAGTCGAGCTTCCTGTTTAACAATCTTGTGCTGCTTGTCGCGTGCATCGCGATCCTGTCCGGCACGCTTTTTCCTGTTTTTTCAGAATGGTTCACAGGATCGCGCATCAGCGTCGGCGCGCCGTTCTTTAACAAAGTAAATATCCCGCTCGGCCTGCTCCTGCTGTTCCTCACCGGCGTGGGTCCATTGCTTGCGTGGAGGAAGACCTCCGGCGAGAGCCTGCGACGAAATTTTCTCTGGCCGAGCATCATTGGAATAACCGGCGGCGTGGCGGCGATTATTCTTGGCGCACGGGATTTCTATGCGATGGTTTGCTTCTTATTGAGCACGTTCGTCGCTGCAACGATTGCGGTGGAATACTACCGCGGCGCCAGGGTAATTCGCGCACGAAGCGGCTTGAACTGGTTGTCTTCCGCGATGGAATTGACTCTGCGGAATACACGGCGCTACGGCGGGTACATCGTGCACTTCGGCATGGTGATGATTTTTGTCGGGCTAGCCGGACAGGCGTTCAACAAAGAAGTGCAAAAGGAAATTGGCATTGGCGGCACAGTGAAGATCGGGCCGTATGAACTCCTGCTTCAGGCGCTGGACCAGAAGCAAGAAAAGAATTACATCGCCGAGCGGATGATCGTGGAAGTGATGAAAGATCACAAGCCGGTCATGATCCTCTTTCCGGAGCGGCGGAATTTTCCGACGAATCAGGAATCGGGAACCATGGTGGCGATCTATTCGACGCTACGGGAGGACTTGTACGTGGTTTACGCCGGCGTGAATCAGGGAAGCGATGTGCCTACGATTCACGTCTTCCTGAACCCGCTGGTGAAATGGGTTTGGTATGGCGGCATAGTGGTCGTGATGGGAACGATCGTGGCACTCATCACTCCTCGCCACGCGGTACTTGTCTTGTCCGGATCGCCCGCTTTGTCAGGATCGAAAGTGCTGGAGACGGCTCCCGGATTTGCAACCGCTTTACCCCGCAGCGCGACCTTGAGGGAAGGGCATGACTAGGGCGAGAAAAATTCTGACCTATGCGTTCGCTGCTTCGCTCGCATTGGCGCCAGTCGCTGTGGTGAGCGTTTGCGCGGAACTTGATCATGCCCATGAACTCGGCAAGCAGGTTAAGTGTTCGTGTGGCGGCTGCGAACAATCGGCGGGAACGTGTTACCACGTGGGCGGTGCTTTTTCCGGACCGTGCGGGATTGCCAAGACGATGATCAAAGAGATTCAAGGTCATCTGGACGCGGGGTTGACCGATGCGCAAGTGATTGAGGCGATGATCAAGGAGTACGGCACCGCTACTTACGTCGAACCGCCAAAAACCGGATTCGGATTGGTGGCTTGGCTGATGCCGGGCGTTTATTTGCTCGCGGGAGCCGGACTGGTTGTGTTTGTGATTGGCCGTTGGAGAAAGCGCGGCGTCGCAGCCGAAGCGATCGCGGCAAATTCGAAGGCGATCACGCCAGCGATGCTGGAACGTGCGCGAGCTGCCGCGCAGAAAGCGACGGAAGAGTGAGCTTCTTATTGGCACTTTTCGCCGCGAGCGCGGGTTTAAATGACTGGGCCGTGCTCGGAGCTTGCTTTGCACTGGCCATGGCGGCGGTGTTGTTCATTTTCTTTATTCAGCCCGACGCATCTGACCTGGCGCCTCACCGCACCAAGTTGGATCAGTTATTGGAACGGCGCGACACGATTTACGACAATATCCGCGACCTGCGGTTTGAATATCGCGCGGGAAAATATTCAGAAGGTGATTACGAAGCAATGAAGACGTCGCTTGAAATGGAAGTAGCGCAGGTGCTGGTGGAAATCGATCAGGTGACGGAATCGCAGACGAAGCGTCCGCGCGGGCCGAAAACGGTTTTTTCCGCAGAGGGCAATCGATGAAGTTTTCCGTGCGGCGGTTGTGGGTGCTTGGGGCTCTGTGTGCCTCGGTTTGCGGTTCGGCGCAAGCGGCGACGTTACAGGGCAAAGTCACGAACGCAACAACCGGCAAGCCTGCTGCGTCGGTCGAAGTGATCCTGATGCAATTGCAGGGCGGAATGCAACCAGTTGCGAACACCAAGAGCGACTCGCAGGGGCAGTTCACATTTGACAATCCGGCCATCGGTGCGCAGCCGATGCTGGTGCGCGCGGTTTACAAAGGCGTGAATTTTCACCAGCCGTTGCCGCCAGGCAAAGATTCGGTCGAAGTGAATGTCTACGACGTGTCTGGCGATGCTAAAACGGTCACCGTGCCATCTCATCTGATCATTTTTCAGCCGAACGGCTTGACCTTGACCGTCGCGGAGCAGTTGCTCGTGCGGAACGACACGAAGCCGCCGGTGGCATTTTTCCGCGCGGACGGCAATTTTCAATTCTCATTGCCGGAGAAGGCGGATCTGAAGCAGGTTGCAGCGGCTGGACCGGCGGGCATGCCGGTTACGCAGACCCCGATTGAAAAGGGCGGTAACAAATACGCTTTCGCTTATGCATTCCGACCGGGAGATAGCGAAGTCCGTCTGGCCTACGAACTTCCGTACACGGGCGATACCGCCACGCTAAAGGTGGCTCTGTCGCACGGCGAGCAGCGAATTATTTTGGTCGTGCCGCCGACCGTCACGATCGCGGGCGATCAACTAAATTCGGCTGGACAAGAGCAGGGAATGAATTTGTTCGAGCACACGATTGCAGCGGGTGCCACGTCCTTTACCGTGAAGCTTTCCGGGACCGCGCCACCTCCGCAAGAAGCGGGCAATGCCGGCGGAGATTCGCAATCCGTCAACGGCCGGCAGGGCGCAGAGGATAACTCTGGCGGCGGCATCCCGATTCAAGTCGTTCCCGGGCGGCTGGACTCGCTGAAGTGGTGGGTATTAGGAATTCTCGTCATCGCATTTGCCGGCGGCGGATATTTGCTTTCTCGGAAGACAGTGGTGGTTCCCCCGGGCGGTGTAGCGGTCGTGGCAAACCCCGTCTCCGCTGAAAAAAAGAAAGGCACAGCAACTGGACGCACGGGCAAGGCCGAAGCCGCGGTGGAGCAGTCGACGTCGATGGCTGCGCTCGATCAACAAGCGGCGATGAGCCTCGACGGGCTGAAAGATTTGATCTTCAAGCTGGAGTTGCGGCGGCAGGCCGGCACTATTTCCGAAACAGAGTATGCGGCCGAACGCGCGCGCGCCGAGCAAATCCTGCGAGACCTGGTGCGAGGCTGACGCGGTGAGCGAGCGCATCGGCCGCCCTGCGGGATTGAAATTCGCAAAAATCGACAAACGATTTGGCAGTCTGTATGCGTTACGGCGATTGGATTTTGAAATAGCGCCGGGCGAGTGCGTTGCGTTGACCGGACGGAATGGATCTGGAAAGACGACGCTGTTGCGTGTTGCGTCGCAGTTGACGCGGCCGACGCGCGGAGAGCTGACATTCCCTGGACTGAATGATGGTGAAATCCCTGCGATTGGCTACGTTTCGCACGCGATCATGCTTTACGAGGAACTGACAGCAGAAGAGAACCTTCAGTTGTTTGGGCGACTGCTGGGAATCGCGGAACCACGGCGACGGGCGCTTGAGCTGCTGGAAGCGACCAACCTGGCAGCGCGAGCTACGTCACTCGTGCGGACGTTTTCACGCGGAATGAAACAACGGCTAGCCATTGCGCGGGCGCTGCTCAACGATCCCGGCGTGATGCTGCTGGACGAACCCGGCACAGGGCTCGATACGGAAAGTATGGTGTGGTTGGCGAATAGGATTCGATCTTTGCGAGATCAAGGGCGCACCATCGTGATGAGCGTTCACGGAGAATCGGCGCTTTCCCAACTGGCAACGCGGGCGGCGCGGCTCGATGCTGGCGCGCTCATCGCCGATACGCGTGCGGGCGCAACGTTTCAGAGCGTTTTTGCGATGGGCGAGGCGTAGATGCGGCTTTTCTCCAACACGGCGGTGCTCCTTCAGAAAGAGCTTCAGACCGAATTTCACTCACGTGAATTGCTGACCACAGCCAGCGTGTTTATTTTGGTTGTAATCGTTCTGTTTAGTTTTACTTTTGATCCCACGAGTACGGAATCGCGGCAATTCGGTCCCGGTCTGCTCTGGCTGGCGTTTTTGTTTTCCGCGTCATTAATGTTGCAGCCCTGTTTTCTGAAAGAGCGAACAAACGACACGTTAAGCGCACTGCGGCTTGCCGTCAGCGATCCGTTCGCGATTTTTTTGGCGAAGCTTTGTGCGAACACGATATTCCTGCTCGTGACCGAATCGCTCCTACTATTCGTCTTTGCAGTCTTTTATAACGTGGGTGTTCTTTCTGTTTTCCCTCAGCTTGCTCTCGTGTTCTTTCTCGGTAGCCTGGGGATTGCCACAACCGGAACAGCTCTATCCGCACTTTCGTCACAGGCGCGGATGCGCGAAGTTCTGCTGCCGCTTCTTTTAATGCCGCTGCTTGTGCCGGTGCTAATCCCGAGTACGGAAGCGACTCGGGCACTCCTTGAGGCAGACCACCAATTGCGCTGGGACTGGCTCGGAATTCTGATTGCGTTTGACGTCGTTTTTTTGACGGCGCTATGGCTTTTCGGCGAATATCTTCTGGAAGAGTGACATGACAATGGCGAAAACCGGTGTCTATACATTTTTGGTCTGTGTGTTGATGGGCGTGACGGCGTACGCTTCGTTCTACGTCGCGCCGACAGAATCGACGATGGGACTCGTGCAACGGATTTTTTATTTGCACGCGCCGAGCGGAATGGTTTCGCTGATGGCGTTTATGATTTCCTGTATTGGGTCCGTCACGTATATTTTGACGCGGAAACCGAAGTGGGACTGGCTCGCCGTGTCTTCGGCGGAAGTTGGCGTGGCATTTTGCACAGTCGTGTTGCTGACGGGACCGATCTGGGCGCATCCGGCGTGGGGAGTGTGGTGGGCGTGGGACGCACGGCTGACTTCTACGCTCGTGCTTTGGCTGCTCTACGTGGCATTTCTGATTTTGCGCACGATGATTGATGACGCCGATCGGCGCGCACTGGTCAGCGCGTTCTTCGGTGTGTTTACGTTTCTCGACGTACCGCTGGTTTATGGTTCTATCTGGTGGTGGAGGACGCAGCATCCGCAGCCCGTCGTGTTCACGAGCGCGGGCCTGGATCCGACTATGCGAAAGGTTTTCTATTTATCGTGGTTGAGTTTGACTTGCCTGATGGCGCTGCTGATCCGGCAACGATATGAACTCGAATCATCTCGTGAAGAATTGCGAACGCTCGAACAGGAACTGGAGGCAACTTGAAGAATCTCGACAGCGTATTTGCCGCGTATCTGATCGGGTGGGGAATTTTCTTTGCGTTTTCGCTGAGTGTGGCCAAGCGTGCCGCCGGCCTCAAAGAAGAATTAGGCCGCTTGAAGGAGCGGCTGCAGGATTCTACGCGACAAGGTAAATGAAACACGGGAAGTGAGCGAAAGGGAATCGCGTTGAACGGCAAAAAACGGATCGGGGTCGTGTTGTTTCAACTGGGCGGGCCGGATTCACTGGATTCGGTCGAACCGTTTTTGCGGAACCTGTTTCTTGATCCAGACATCATCCCGATGGGGCCGCTCGGGTTTCTGAGGAAACCGCTGGCGAATTACATCGCGAAGAAGCGATCGGTTCCGGTCAGTGGTCGTTACGCGATGATTGGGCGGCGGTCGCCGATCGGAATTCTGACCGAGCGGCAACGAAAAGCGCTGGTCGCGGCGCTGGCGCCGGAAGTGGATGTCGTCGCGGTTACAGCGATGCGTTATTGGAAACCGATGGCGGAAGACGCCGTGGCTGCGTTGAAAGCGTCCGGGCCATTCGATGAGATTGTGTTGCTGCCGCTCTATCCCCATTTCTCATACGCAACGACCTTGAGCAGTTTGAAGGAATGGAAGCGAGTTTACGGCGACGGTAAAAGCGGCCCACCGCTACGCACGATTGGACAGTTTTACAATCATCCGCTTTACATTCAAGCGCTTGTCCAGAAAATCGGGGTCTGCTTGCGACAATTTCCGGACAGCTCGCGGATTCATCTGCTTTTCAGCGCGCACGGATTGCCGATGAGTTTGGTGAAGAGGGGCGACCCGTACCCGAACCAGGTGGCGGAAACCGTACGATTGACTTGCGAGCTTGGTGCGCAGAAATATGCGAATTGGCCGAAGCAGCATTTGCTTTGCTACCAGAGTCGCGTGGGACCCGCAAAATGGCTCGAACCTCCATTTCTGGGAACGATGGAGCGGCTCGGTCATGAAGGCATAAAAGAGATGCTGGTGGTGCCGGTTTCTTTCGTCACGGAACATATCGAAACGCTGCACGAGATCAATATTGATGGACGGATTGACGCAATAAGATATGGAATCGAACGGTTCCGCATGATGCCGGCGGTGGGCGATTCGCCCGCGTTCATTGGCTGCTTGAAAGATCTCGTTTTGCACGGAACGACCGCGGCCGAGTCCAGCGATGCGCTACGACGCACCGCCTGACGCCTGCAGATTCTTTCCGCTTGCGCTATACTTTTTTGCGTTCGCGAGCGGAGACATGACCACCTCTTATAAACCCCTGTTGCACCGGTATGCGGTATTCGTGTTCCTCTGGACCGTTCTGCTTTTTGTTTTCGGAGCGCTGGTGACGTCGAATGGCGCGGCGCTTTCCGTGCCTGACTGGCCGAAATCTTTCGGCACTTGGTTCCCATCCCTGAAACAGCTGATTCAGAACCCAGGTTCCTTTTTTGAACATTCACATCGAGTGATCGCGGGTGTGCTGGGGATTTTATTGCTGGGCGAAGCGATTCTGATTTGGATGATGGAGCCGCGGCGGTGGCTTCGCTGGTTTGCGGCGATCGCTGTCGGCGGAGTGGTCGTTCAAGCCGTGCTGGGCGGGGAAGTGGTTCGTAAATTGTTGCAGTATTGGCTACCTGAACTGCACGCGTGCTTCGGGCAGATTATGTTTGCGGCGATTTTGGGCATGGCGGTGTTCACCAGCAAATGGTGGGTGAGCGAACGGCCGATGATTGCGGACGCAGGATCGCCCTCAGTGCACAGTATTGCGGTCGTGAATGCGGTCGTTACGTTCATTCAGGTTTTTCTCGGTGCGGGATTCCGTCATCAAGACATGCCTATCTGGCCGCACATGGCGGGATCTTTGGCGGTGCTGGGCACAACGATTTGGATTGCGGCAGTGCTGCGCCGTCGTTTCGATGCGTCGTCGGAGCTGACGTTTGGCCGTGTGCTGCTGCACTCGGTGATTGGAACGCAAATTTTGCTCGGCGGCGCGGCATATTGGTCGCGATTGACGACGGCGGATGCTCCGCATCCCATGCCGGTGATGATTTGGCTGACTGTGATTCATACCGTTTTTGGAGCGATTACGTTTGGCGTTTCGGTGTTTGTTGCGCTGCTTTGTTACCGCACTGTTTCGCGGGATAGGGCAGTGACGGTCACGAAAGGGCAGCAGGCGATCGCTGGATGAGCACGGCGCAAACAACCGAGTTGACGCTGGCCTCCCGCGCAGGGGCGTACGTCGCGCTGACGAAACCCGACGTGTCGCTGCTGGTGCTGATGACGACGGGCGCCGGCTTTTATATGGGCGCGCGCGGGCCGGTGGATTGGCTGCGACTGGCGCATACCGTTTTCGGCACGCTGTTGATTGCAGCGGGGACTGCGGCGCTGAACCATTACATTGAGCGGGATTCGGACCGGTACATGCGGCGAACAGCTGGGCGGCCTTTGCCGAGCGGCGTGCTGAAGCCGAATGAAGCGCTGCTATTTGGAGTTGCGTTGGCCGTCGCTGGCGCGGCGGATTTGTGGCTTGCAGGCGGAGCCTTGGCGTCTATTCTTGGCATCGTCACTTGCGTCAGTTATTTGCTGGCGTATACGCCACTTAAGAAACGTACGGTGTGGGCGACATTTGTCGGGGCTTTTCCGGGAGCGGTGCCGCCGATGATCGGATGGGCGGCTGCGACCGGTTCGCTGGATCGCGGCGCTTGGGCCCTGTTTGCGATTTTATTTTTTTGGCAGTTTCCGCATTTTCACGCGATTGCCTGGATGTACCGCGACGATTATTCGCGCGCGGGAATCTTGATGCTACCGGTAGTGGATAAGGACGGGACGCGCACGTTCCGCCAGATTATTTTGACGGCGATCGCACTGATTGGAATTGGATTGTTGCCGTCACTGCTTGGATTGGCGGGCGTACTTTATTTCTTCGGCGCACTGGTGGTGAGCACCGGTCTACTGCAGGTTTGCTTGTGGGCGGCGAGTTCCAAATCCAATGTGCGCGCGAAGTGGTTGATGCACGCGACCGTGCTGCACATTCCGCTGCTGCTGGGACTCATGATGTACGACAAGGTCGCGCATTGATTTCCCAAGCAGCGTTCAATGCGGTTTTGAATGGAACAAGCGCGGTATTGCTTGTGTGCGGGTACGCGGCGATTCGTTCGGGGAAGATGGCGATACACAAATTCTTCATGGTTTCCGCTTTTTGCGTTTCGACAGCATTTCTGGCTTCCTATCTGATTTATCACTACCGCGTCGGGCACGTCCCGTTTGCAGGGCAGGGATGGATCCGGCCTGTCTACTTCACGATTTTGTTTTCGCACACGATTCTCGCCGTTGTCATCGTACCGATGATTTTGGTGACGCTGCGGCGCGCTTGGTTGGAACGATTCGACAAACACAAGCTGGTTGCGCGATGGACCCTGCCGCTGTGGCTCTATGTAAGCGTCACGGGCGTGGTCGTATATTTCATGGTGTACCAGATTTATACACCGAGGACCTAAGTCGACCAGTCTTCCGGTTTGCCGGTTTGCCGGTTTGCCCGCTTACCCTTCACCGTTTGCCGTAAGAGAAAGACAAGCTGTGCTACCCGCTTCCGCAATCTATTCGTAAGCGTTCATTCTAAAGGAAGATAAAGTGGCGTATTTCGATGCACATATGTAAGTGTTCGTTTTAAAAGCGGTTAGAGGAGAAAGTTGCGGCCAAAACATGGCAAAACGCGGAGTTTGTCCGCAAGTGTTGATTCTAATCGAGTTAACGTTTCGCCGAGGTATTACAAGGCGGAGATGACGGCGTCGGTGAATTCGGCGGTTCCGGCCTTGCCGCCGACGTCGTGGGTCGTGTGTTTGGCTTCGCGATAAACCTTTTCCAGGGCGGCTTGAATGCGCTGGGCGGCGGTACGTTCGTTGAGGTGATCGAGCATCATGACGCTGCTCATGAGGAGGGCAGTGGGATTCGCAAGGCCTTTGCCGGCGATGTCGGGCGCTGTTCCGTGTACGGCTTCGAACATGGCCGCCTGATCGCCAATGTTTCCGCTGGGGACCACGCCAAGACCGCCGACCAGCCCAGCGGCGAGGTCGCTCATCACGTCACCGTAGAGATTTGGCAAAAGCAGAACGTCATATTGCTCGGGCTTGAGAACCATTTGCATGCAAGCGTTGTCGACGATGAGTTCCTTATATTCGATGCCGGGATATTTTTCGGCGACCTTACGAATGGACTTGAGAAAGAGGCCGTCGGAAAGCTTCATGATGTTGGCTTTGTGGATAGCGTGAATTTTTTTGCGGTCATGGCGCTGGGCGTATTCAAAAGCGAAGTGTGCTATGCGCGTGGAAGCCCTTTCGGTGATGATCTTGATGCTTTCGACCACGCCGGGAACGACTTCGTGCTCGAGGCCGGAGTACAAATCTTCGGTATTTTCGCGGACGAGCACGACGTCCACGTTTTCAAAGCGCGACTGCACGCCGGGCACGTTTTTCACGGGGCGCAGGTTGGCGTAAAGATCGAGCGTTTTGCGCAGAGCGACGTTGACGCTGGGAGGGCCCCCGGCAACGGCCGTGGCCATAGGGCCTTTGAGTGCGACGCGATTGCGTTTTACGGACTCGATTACGGCCTTGTTGAGCAATTGTCCTTTTTCGGAGCCCTCACTGGCGCGGGCGTGAATTTCCTCCCATTCAATTTTGGCTCCGGACGCGTCGATGACGCGCCGCGCGGCTGCGGCAACTTCCGGCCCGATTCCTTCGCCGGGGATCAGCGTGACTTTGTGGCTCATAGGTGCATCCTAGTGTAAGGGAAGAGGCACAGGTTGCGAAAAGCCGCTAGCGACGGCGTTTCCGATTGGCAACAGGCCCGCTGCACGAGCCGCGGGGTTTTGCTATACTAGGTGAGTAGGGTCCCCGCGGAAGCAGGCGCGGGAGGAGGCTAAGGATTCCATGATTCGACTGACGTCGGTTGCAAGCTCTAAAGTGAAAGAAATCATGAGCATGCAGAACCCCGTGCCGTCCACGCTGCGCGTGGCGGTGGTTGGCGGCGGCTGCTCTGGCTTTCAATATCACATGGCGTTCGAGAACCAAACGAACGAGAGCGATGAAGTGGTTGATTTTGACGGCTTGAAAGTGGCCGTGGACCAGATGAGCTCCATGTACCTTGAAGGCGTCGAAATTGACTACATCGAGACGCTGGAAGGCGCGGGCTTCAAGTTCAATAACCCGAACGTGAAGAGCACTTGCGGCTGCGGAAGCTCTTTTAGCGTTTAATTTCTTTCGAGCCTTTAGACTCCTGAGATGGTGGCGTGCGCCAGGTCTCAGGAGTTTTTTTGTGCACGGCGGTTGCATTGTTCGCCGCACCCGGGAAACTCGCTGTAAAGCGAATTTGCGTAGCAGCAAGGCAGGCGGTATTCTGAAGTCCGAGCATGAAAATAGCTCTCGCGCAGTTTAATCCCACCATCGGCGACTTTGCAGGGAACTCAACTCGCATCGTCGCGCTATCTGAAATGGCGAAGAAGCGGGGCGCGGATTTGGCGGTCTTTTCAGAGCTCTGCCTCTGTGGATACCCACCCCAGGATTTGCTGGAACGCCCTGGATTTATCGACCGAAACCAGAAAGAACTGAAGGCTTTGGCTAAGTCGCTGACGATTCCGTCCGTTGTCGGATTCGTTGGGCGGGTGAAGAACGGCACGCTGAAATCGATTGCCAATAAGGCGGCGTTGCTGTGTGGCGGCAAAGTTGTTTTTGAGCAGAGCAAGATGCTGTTGCCTACATACGACGTGTTCGACGAATCGCGGTATTTCCATCCGGCGGAGAAGCAGCAGGCCGTGGAGTTTCACGGCCAGTCCCTTGGACTGACGATCTGCGAAGACGCGTGGAACGACGAGAATTTTTGGCCGAATCGCCGTTACGACCGCGACCCGATCGTCGAGCTTTTCCAGCAGGGAACTGACGTTCTACTGAACATCTCTGCGTCGCCCTATTCGATTGATAAGCGCGCGCTCCGCGTGGACATGCTGCGAGCGATCGCAGTGCACAACCGGAAGCCGGTTGTTTACGTAAACCAGTTCGGCGGGAATGACAGCCTGATTTTCGATGGCGCAAGCGTTGCGCTGACGCCAGACGGGAAAGTGGCGGCACAGGCTTTGGCGTTTGAAGAAGACCTGGTGCTGTTCGACACCGAAACGGGCGAGGGAGAGATTCACGAACAACCGCGCCAGGAGATCGAATACGCGTTCCGCGCGCTCGTGACTGGTACGCGCGATTATGTTCACAAATGCGGATTCAAGAAGGTTTTGGTGGGCCTCAGCGGAGGAATCGACTCGGCGGTTGTTGCCGCAATGGCTGTAGCGGCCCTTGGCGCCGAAAATGTGCTGGGCGTTTCCATGCCCGGGCCGTTTTCATCGGAAGGCAGCAAATCCGATGCGGCGGCGGTGGCGAAGAATCTCGGTATTGAGTTCATGACGCTGCCCATCAGCGACGTCTTTGACGCCTATCGCGCGGCATTGAAGCCCGCGTTTGGGCGGCGCAAAGAAGACGTGACGGAAGAAAATATTCAGGCGCGCATCCGCGGGAATTATTTGATGGCGCTGTCGAATAAGTTTGGCTCGATGGTGCTCAGCACGGGAAACAAATCGGAACTCGCGGTCGGATACTGCACGCTCTATGGCGACATGGCCGGCGGGCTTGCGGTCATTTCCGACGTGCCGAAGCTGATGGTCTACGAACTGGCAAAATGGATCAATCGCGAAAGGGAACTGATTCCCCGCTCGACGATTGAAAAGGCGCCTTCGGCGGAATTGCGGCCGAATCAGAAGGACGAAGACAGCCTGCCTCCCTACGACGTGCTGGACCGCATTCTGAAGGCCTATATCGAGGATCTAAAAAGCCCGCAGGAGATTGCGGAGAAATACGGATTCGAGATGAAGCTGGTGCGCGACATCGCATCGCTCGTGGACCGCAACGAATACAAGCGCAAACAATCCGCTCCCGGGCTTAAAATAACTTCGCGCGCATTCGGATTCGGGCGGCCGTTCCCAATCGCACAGAAATTTATTCCATAGAAAGAGGTTACCGGTGAGAGCTTGCTGGCGTTTTGCCGTGCTTGGAATTTTGCTGGGAGCGATGGCAGGGAATTCCCCGCTGCGCGCGCAAGCCGCTCCCGCTCCGCAGTCTGAGTTGCAGAAGAAAATCGAAAAGTATCTCCGCCACATTTACGCCTTCGGCCCGGAGGTCAAGCTGACGATTCCAGAGCCCAAAGATTCCGAAATCCCGGGCCTACTGGTGACCACCGTCGAGCTCGTGTCCGGTGAGAGCCACGACACGGCCAAGATGTACCTCAGCAAGGACGGGAAGTTTCTGATTCGCGGCGACGTTTCGGATATGGCAAAAGATCCCTTGGCGGAGACCCGCGCGAAGATCGACCTGGCCAGTGCGCCATCCACCGGTTCTGAGCACCCCGCGGTCACAGTTGTCGAGTTCGCGGACTTTGAATGCCCTGTCTGCAAGAACCTGCACGAGCAGCTTCGGACGATTCTGCCAAACTATCCACAGGTGAAGTTTTACTTTAAGGATTACCCGATCGAACAAATTCATCCCTGGGCCAAAACGGCGGCCCTCGCGGGACGTTGCGCTTATACGCAGAACCCCAAATCGTTCTGGAAAATGTACGACAGCTTTTACGATGGGCAGGATCTGATCTCGGCTGCGAACGCCTGGGACAAGGCCATCGACTTCGCCGGACAGGCTGGACTCGACCAGGCGGCGTTCAAGAGCTGCCTGGCGTCCAAGGAAGCCGCAGCGGCGGTGGACGCGAGCGTAGCCAATGCGCGGACGCTCGATGTTTCGAGCACGCCGACCGTGTTCATCAACGGACGCCGCGTGGTCGGCGCGGATGCAGCGACGATCGAACGGTTCATTCAATACGAACTGGCCAACCAAAAGTC
>DATLVG010000159.1:0-20866 GCA_035577625.1 Candidatus Dormiibacterota bacterium | reverse complement strand
GCCGGAAGATATTCACAAGCAGAGGGATGCGATGAACAAGATGCGCCAAGCGGTGGCGGGATTGATTGCGATGTTGGCGGTGGCCGGAATTTGCGGTGCGCAAGGGGCGATGCCTGCGACGAGCACGGCGAGCGTTTCGTTGAATGCGGGCTGGCAGATTCAGTCGTCGTGCGAGGCGAAGGCGACGGGCGAGCAGATTTCTACGGCAGGATTTGCAGCGACAGGTTGGCACAAAACGACCGTGCCGAACACGGTGGTGGGGGCGCTGGTCGATGACAAGACATATCCCGATCCGACTTATGGAACGAACCTGAAAAATCTGCCGGGGATGAACTATTCGAGCGCGACATTTTTTGCGTTGCAGGATATGCCGGAGGGAAGTCCGTTCAAATGCTCGTGGTGGTGGCGGAAAGAGTTCTCGGTGCCGTCTTCGGGGGCGGGGAAGCACATGGCGCTGCATTTTCCGGGGATTAATTATCGCGCGAACGTTTGGCTGAACGGAAAGAAGATTGCCGATACGAAGGACGTCGTAGGGACTTATCGCATTTTTGAGTTTGATGTGACGTCGGCACTGAAAGCTGGCAGTCCGAATACGGTGGCGCTGGAAATATTCGCTCCGGGAAAAGACGATCTTGGGATTACGTGGGTGGACTGGAACCCGACGCCGGCCGACAAGGATATGGGCATCTGGAAGGAAGTTTCGTTGACGATGAGCGGGCCGGTGGCGATTCGGCATCCGTTTGTGAGTTCTAAACTGGATTCGGAGTACAAATCGGCGGAGCTGACGCTGAGCGCGGAGTTGCGGAACGATTCTGGAGCGCCTGCCAGCGGCACGCTTTCGGCAGAAGTCGACGGCAAGCAATTGAAGCAAGCGGTCGAACTTGCGGCGGGAGAGACGAAAGTCGTTCGTTTTGACTCGGCGACTTATCCGCAGCTAAAGCTCGCAGCGCCAAAACTGTGGTGGCCGTACACGGTGGGGACCCCGAATCTTTACACGGCGAAATTCTCGTTTGTCGCCGATGGAAAAACGTCGGACTCCGCTTCGATCAAGTTTGGCATTCGCGAAGTGACGAGCGAGTTGACGGATAAAGGGCACCGGCTGTTCAAGATTAACGGGCACAAAATTCTGATTCGCGGGGCAGCCTGGGCGCCGGATATGTTTTTGCGGCCGATGTCGAAGAAGATGGATGCGGATCTGCGGTACGTGAAGCACATGGGGTTGAACACGATTCGGCTGGAAGGGCGCATCGACCGCGATGAATTTTTCGATAAGACGGACGAGATGGGAATTCTGGTGATGCCTGGCTGGACCTGCTGCGACGCGTGGGAAAGGTGGGAAGTATGGACAGATGAAACGCGAGCGGTGGCGGCGGGTTCAATGAAGGATCAGGCGGTGCGGTTGCGGACGCATCCGAGCGTTTATGTTTGGCTTTACGGCAGCGACAATCCGCCACCAGCCGCAGTGGAGCGGATGTACCTGGATATTTTGAAGGCGGCGGATTGGCCGAATCCGTCCGTTTCGAGTGCGAGCGAGCAGCCGACTCCGGTAACAGGTTCGTCGGGCGTGAAGATGACGGGGCCCTACGAATATGTGCCTCCCATTTATTGGTATGCGGACAAGGAAGCCGGCGGGGCGCACGGCTACAACACGGAGACGAGTCCAGGGCCGGCGATTCCGACGCTCGAGAGCGTGAAGAAATTTATCCCGAAAGAGCATTTGTGGCCGATGGACGACGTTTGGAACTATCACGCCGGCGGTGAGCGGTTTACGAACGTAAATGTTTTCACGGATGCATTGACGCAGCGCTATGGGGCGCCAAAGTCCTTGGAAGATTACGAACGCAAGGCGCAAGCGATGACGTACGACGGCGAGCGTGCGATGTTCGAGTCGTACGGACGGAACAAATATGTTTCGACGGGCGTGATTCAGTGGATGCTCAATAACGCGTGGCCATCGCTGATCTGGCATCTCTACGATTATTACCTGGTGCCTGGCGGCGGATATTTCGGCACAAAAAAGGCCATGGAGCCGCTGCATGTGCAATTTGACTACGCGGATCACGCGGTGGCCGTGGTGAACGATACGTATAATGCACACAACGGGATGAAAGTCGTCGCGAAAGTGTTTAATCTCAACGGAAAAGAGATCGCTTCGCACGACGAAAAGGTGGATGTGCCAGGCGACGCGAGCGTGAAAGCATTCGACCTGCCGAGGTGCGAAGGGTTGACGGTGACGTTTTTCGCGAAACTGCAGATGTTTGACCCAGCGGGAAAGCTGGTGAGCGACAATTTTTATTGGCTCTCAGCGAAGGAAGACACGCTCGATTGGAAACACCGCCGGGACACGGTATATACGCCGCAAGCGGAATTTGGTGACTTGAGCGGGCTGGAGTCGCTGCCGGAAGTAACGGTAGCTGCGGCGACGACATTCGCTGTGGCGGGCGGTGGGGCGACGACCACGATTGCAAACACCGGCAAAGGAGTCGCGTTTATGGTGCACTTGCGGCTCGTGGATGCAAAGGGCGAGGACGTAGTGCCCGTGTTTTGGAGCGATAATTACGTGACGCTATTGCCGGGCGAAAAGCGTGCGTTGACGGCAAAATTCACAGCGAGCACCGCGCAAGGATTGAAGGTTGTCTGTGACGGATGGAATGTGAAGGCCGGACCGGCAGCCAAGCCTGCGTCGAAGGTCACTGAGAAAAAGTAAAGCGACGCGTTTCAAGTCTCGCGGTACAATCGCTCGCGCATTTCCAAATTATTTCACCAGGGGAACTCCATTGCGAAGCCGATCCGTCTTCGTATTCGTAACATTTGTAGCGTTGTGTTTTGCCATTACATGCACAGCGCAAACGGAGTCTCTGGAAGGTGCGAAGAACTCTGTTCTCGCGCGAATTGAAAAGAGCGGTGCGGACGTCGGGATTGCGTTTCACACACTGGACGGTAAATACGAATGGTATTCACGCGCGGACGAATCGTTTCACGCGGCCAGCACCATGAAAGTGCCGGTGCTGATCGAGCTGTTTCATCAGGTAAAGGACGGGAAGTTGAAGCTCAGCGATCCCCTCGCCGTGCAAAATGAATTTCGCAGCATCGCGGATGGCTCGCCGTTCAAACTCGATGCCGCTGACGATTCAGAGGCGGACCTCTACAAGGCGGAAGGCCAGACGCGGACGATTTCACAGTTGGCGGAGCTAATGATTACGGTCAGCAGCAATTTTGCGACAAATCTTCTGATTGAAAAGCTTGGCGTGGAAAATATTCGCGCGACGGTGCATTCGCTGGACGCGGAAGGTATGAATGTCCTGCGCGGCGTCGAGGATGGCAAAGCGTTTGAGAAGGGAATGAACAACACGACGACGGCGCGGGGCCTGGCGACGTTGATGACCGCGATTGCAGACGGCAAGGCCGTCGACGCCGAGTCGAGCAAGCAGATGATTAAGATCCTCGAGCGCCAGAAGTTCAACGAAGCAATTCCGGCCGGTTTGCCGACGGGCACTGTCGTGGCCCACAAGACCGGCGACATTACGAAGGTTCATCACGACGCCGCGATTGTGTATACAAGGCGGCCGTTCGTCCTGGTGATTCTGGTGCGCGGCATCACAGAGGACAAAGAAGCGTACAAACTTATGGCCGCTATCGCTCGCGACCTCTACAACGCCACGAATTGACACGCGAAGCGTCCCGAACCAAACTAACTACGCAACCGTACGCCGCAGGACGTCATCCAACGCTGTAGCGGTGAACGGCCAGCGACTGGCCGAACGAATGTGAGGAGAGCGCGTATGAAGACGTGGACGAAATGGATTGGCGCAGCAATATTGAGCGCGGCCCTGGCGGGCGCTGCGGCCGCGGACACACTTGAATTGAAAGACGGACGAGTTTTGCAGGGGAAATTCCTGGGCGGGACGCAAGCGATTCTGCGCTTCCAGGTGGACGGCGACGTGCAGACATTTTCAACGAACGACATTGTGGCGCTGACGTTCACACGCGGGTCGAGCCAGCCGCAGCAAATGCCGGCACCGGCCGCACCCGTGGCACCCGCGCAGGTTCCAGCACCAGCTGGACCGCCGGTTTCACAGAATAACTACGATTCGAATCCGGTGACGCTGCCGGCTGGGCAGTCGTTGCTGGTGCGAATGATTGACGGCGTGGATTCCTCCAAGAACCACGTCGGGGACATTTTTCATGCGAGCCTCGAGACGGACTTGAACGTGAATGGCCAGGTCGTCGCGCGAAAGGGAACTGACGTTTACGGACGGCTAGCGACGGCGGAAAAGGGCGGCAAATTTGCCGGCAAATCGGAATTGCAATTGGAACTGACACGTATGGTGATCGATGGCCACGACTATCCTCTCGTGAGCAGCGATTACAACCTGCAGGGCAAAGGTCGCGGCGGCGACACGGCGAAGAAAGTCGGCGGCGGCGCGGTGCTCGGGGCGGTGATTGGCGCGATTGCGGGAGGCGGCAAGGGCGCAGCGGTCGGCGCCGCAGCGGGTTCGGCAGCGGGCGCAGGCGTGCAGATTATTACGCATGGTGAACAGGTGAAAGTGCCGAGCGAGGCGCTGCTCGAGTTCCGCTTGCAGCAGCCTGTCACGCTCACCCCTGCGGGCTGACATTTTTTTGCCCGACACAATCGACAGATTCAATTGCAGGGTCCAGCCGACCAAGCCGGACCCTGTTGCTTTTGTTGTCAGCACACGACGAAAAAATCTTCCTTGCCTCCTCTACTGTTAGTGACTAAGCTAACAGCGCAGTGGGGAGACCTCTCGTGCCAAAAGAAAAACCCAGAGTGAACATAGGGGAAGTGATTAAGACTTACCGGAGCCAGCGCGGATTGTCGCAGGGCGACATCGAGCGGCGCACCGGATTATTGCGCTGCTATTTGTCGCGCGTCGAGAACGGGCACACCGTTCCGTCGCTCGAAACCCTCGCCAAGATTGCCGAAGCGATGGATATTTCCCTGGCCGATTTTTTCCCGGGCACGGAAACGCCGCGCGATCGCGAAACGCAGAAAATGCTCGGCGAACTTTCGCAGGACGAAATCCGGTTCCTGGTGGAGATCAAGCGCTACAGCAGCACGCTTTCGGACGGCGACAAGCGGCTGGTGCTGGCGATGATTCGCAAGATGGCGACAATGTTGCCGCCGCCCGTGCGGAAGCCCGTCGCTCGACGGCCGATGGCGTAAGACAAGTTGTCAAGGATACGAAAAGAAAAAGGACAGGCGTCTCGTCTGTCCTTTTTCTTTTGGAGCACTGTTAACGGCGCAGAACCAGCGTGCTGGCAATCATGTCGTGAAGCGCCTGCTTGCGTTCGGTGATGCCAGCCAGAATGAAGCCGATACCGAGTGGAATCAGGCGAGTGATGAATTTCGCAAAGAACCTGCCAGAGGCGCGTCCGAAGCTAATGCGCGCGCCAGACATATCCGTGACCGCGATATTCAGGACCTTTTTCCCGGGTGTAGCTTGCCACGTCGAGCTTTCGAAGCATGCGTAATAGAGCCAGTTGCCAACGATCGCCAGCAGAATAAATACGCCGATTCCGATTGCCAGCGCGACGCCGAATGCTTCGCTGGGATCGGGAGGATCGGGCGGATTAGGAAAATTGTGCAAGAAGGTGCCAAGGCCAGAGCTGAGAATCAGAATCACAATCACGATGCCCACCGGCACGCCGAGTATGAAACCATCCAGCAAACTCGCCACAAAGCGCAGCCAGAACCCCGCGTAGGCAACGACCGGCGCGGGCTGCCAATCCGGCGTGACGTACGCCGGTCCCGCGGGTTGTAGCAACAGCGCTGGTGGCAGCGGAATCCCGGTGCCCTGCTGCTGGCCGCAAACGGGACAAACCGTTACTGTCTCTGCGATCGTGCTACCGCATTTTGAACAGTACACGCGCTCTCCTTCTGCTTTTCAAACGCTTCAAAAATAGGTACGCAATTTTGCTCGAAATTGTTCCAGGCCGAACGATCGGGCTGCTTAGCCTGGAGCTTCCACAAGTTTTTCAAGGAGACGAACCTTGCGGCCGAAATAGACTCCGGTCAGCACTTTCCACGGCGCGATTAGAACGTAAACGAATCCCGCGTCCGCGGCATGTTGTGCGGGCAAAATCAGGCCTAGGGCGCAGGAGAGCAACCCGACTCCGGCGACGCCGACGGAATCCACGACCATGGCCATAGTGATGAGGCGCTCGGTTCCGCTCAACTCGAGTTTTTCGCGCTGGCGCCACGCGTTGATGTGCAAGGCGCCGATGACGAGGAATGCCGTTGCAAAGCCGACGCCGTAGAGCAAAACGAGTTCGGGAATTTCAGCAGGTGAGCGGATTTGGCTGGTTAGATTGCCGCTCCAATCGCCGGCGAGGGCTCCAAACAGGAATTTCAGCGGATAAACGTAAAAGAGAACGACGAAAAGAAGAAAGGAATTGAGCGCAAGTGTTGTGCGGTCTTCCAGCGCGTACCGGCGAAAGAATTTGTAGTGCGCGTGCCAGAGAAGCGAGAAGAGCCCGAAGCAAATGGCAAACGGAACAAAGCCGCGCACAGAGACACGCAGTTCACCAAAGTTTTTCGGAACTTGCAGCGAAACGACGAGCAGCGTCAGGGCCAGGCTGAAGATCACGTCGCTGAATACTTCGAGACGAGAAATTACCGTTCCGCGGAGGCGGAATCCGTTTTCGATGCGCAGTTCGTGGCGCGAGAGGGGCATCGTCGCTTCTGAATTTCTCCTCGACTTAACGGACTGCTACGTCTCCCGTTCGCGTCTTTCTGGCGGCGCCGGACTCCAAATTCAAGACCGAAGATACGAACTGGCTCAGCGTCATTCCCATGTGGCCCCACAAACGTTCCTTCAGGCCCGTGTAGTCCTGTGTGCCGCTGAAAATGTCAGCCATCAACTGGCGGAAGACAGGGCTGCGGCGAAGGAACTGCACCATGCGCGTGGTGACAGCGGTTCCCAGAAACGATCCGCGGTAGAACCGGCGCACGATGCGCGCCGCAAATTCGAGTTCGGAGGCAAACGCTGCACCGACCCAGTCCGTGTAGACTTCGGGCCTACCCTCGGCCAGCGCTTTACCGAGCAATTCACCCGAGCGCATTGCGTAAAACAATCCTTCGCCGGTCAGTGGATCGACCCACGCCGCAGCATCGCCTACCAGCGCCCAGTTCTTCCCTACGACAGTTCGCTGCGAAAGCGTTCGCTCTTGCGGCGACGGCAGAACGTGCGAATAAAACTGTGCGTTCTCCGTCGGAATATTGTGTTTCTGCACGAACGTCTGCAGATGTTCGCGCAATTGCCCGCTCGTGTGCGAAGCCATACTTCCGCAAATGCCGACCGATAAATGATCGCAACGCGGAAACGACCAGATATAGCCGTCAAAATGGGGCAAAAACTTTACGGTAATTGCATCCGCGGTCTGCGGTACAAAATAGCCCTGCGTCATTTCCAATTCGTCGCGTTCGAGCGCGCGTGTTCCGGGAAGCAAGTGATTCCGGGCGCCGGCGGCGAGCACAAGGAAATCCGCCGATTGCCATTCGCCGTCCACGCAAAACCGCGGCTTGTCTCCATTCGTCTCGACGGAGACGACATGCGACTGCTGCACTTTGCAGCCCGCGCTCAGCGCACGATCCAGCAAAAGTCCATTCAAAACTTTGCGCGAGTAGACGACGATGGGATTGGTCATTTCGAGCGTTGCGCGCTGATCGTCGCTTGCAATCAATTCAACGGAGTGAATTAATTTTTTGGGATGAGAATTTTCCAGAAGGAAGGGATATTTCTGAATCGCTTTGTGGGTAAGCCCACCGCCGCACGGTTTTTCCCACGCCAAATGCTCGTCAAAAATGGCCACTTCGTGCCCAGCGCGCGCCAATTGCTCGCCGCACATGGCCCCAGAAGGCCCTCCGCCGACTATCGCTACCTTTGACATGGGTCGACCTCTAGCAAGTCCTAAAAACAAGGGAATTCGGCGCGAATCCTTATGCGAGCGGGAAGATCGCCAAGGCAAAACCGGCGCTCAGTATAGCACCGAACACCGCAGCCGCCGTGGGACTCTGTGTCTCACGTCGCACTACGTCCATCGCCAGCCGCTGGAGCACGCTGACAATCACAAAATACAACGCCAGCAGCACAATCAGCACCTGTCCTGAGTGCAGAAAGAACAGCCCCGCAGCCATTGCGGCCCAGAAAATACCTCTGTACGTGAGCGTCACGAGCAACCGTCGCAGTCGCGAAGTGGAAGCGTGCGCGCCCAGAAAGATTTCTTCCGCAAACATCCAAGGAAAAAACGCGAGAGCTAGCGGCAATATTCGCTCCCATCTTGCCTGGTTCAACCACGCTTCGTAAAAGCTGTAGTCCATCCAAAGTGTGAACAGGAGCAGGACCACGACCGCCCCAATTCCCGCTGCGATGACGCCGTGCCAGGAAGATTTCAGAGCGTTAACGGCTTCACTGTGATTCATGGCGAGCAGAATCACGCCTACGAACAGGAAAGAACTCGCAAGGTAATCGCCCTGGAATAATCCGACCGCGCGCAATGGCACCCCGAGTTTCAGACACGCCGTTGCGACGACCGCCGCAGCTGTAATTTGCAGCAGCCCGCGCAAAGGCAAAATGCCGCGCGCCTCCTCTTTCTTGGTCTCCCCTGCGGACCCGCCGGCAATCTCTGCGACGAACGGCACGCACAGCAGAATCACGCCCAACAAGCCGCTTATCGCCCCGTACAGCGGTATGTGCGACGCGTGCACGGCCTCATCATCTGTGCCCAACAAACTCTTCGTCCATCTCCTCATTTCGCTTAACACGACGCCATCAAATAGCAAGCTGACATGCGAGGCACCAGGAATCTCAACGTATTTATTCGTAGGATCATTCACGTCCAGAACCATCTGCCGCGCCGACTCCCGCATTGGCTTCGGTTCACGCGACCCGCGCATCACCAGCGAATTCTTCTGCAACGGCGAGTTGTCCGGAAACAGTAACATCTCCTTCGACAGGATTGCTGCCGATTTCATCGGCGCCGGCGAAATTGCGATCACGCCCGCAACCGGCACTCGCGCGCTCACACGAATCGCAATCGCTCCACCCATTGAATGTCCAGCCAGAATCGTTCGCTCCGGAACAATTGCGTGCCGCTCGATCAACTCGCGCACAAATGCCTCGGCGCACTGATCTGCGCGCTGCGGGCTGAACGGCCCGGCCGTTTTCCCGTGACCGGGAAAATCCGGCGCAAATACGCGCAAATTCTGGTTCGCCAGGTCCTCCGCGAGAAAAGACATAATGCGTTTATTTGACGCGAGCCCGTGAAACAAGACGACGTAACCTTGCGGCGTCCCTTCAGTCGGCTCGACCACGTCCACTCGCATCTGGCAACTCGCCGCGCTGGAAACGGCAAGTAGAGGTTTGTATGGCCGCAAATTTTGCAAGAAAAATCCCAACACCAACAGCGCCAGCCCCGCTAGACCGAACCACAACTTTTTCCGCTTCATCGCGTGAGTTCTCTCCTCAAGGCAAGCGCCCACCTGCGCGTGCTAAAATATCGTTTCCATCCGGCTTCGCGCAAACGCGCAACGGTCCTCCGGGAGATCACTTGCATTCTGGAATTTTGACCATCGAGGAAGCGATTCTGCGGTTTGGCCAAGAGAAACGCAACGGTCGCCGCGTCGTCTTTACGAACGGCTGCTTCGACCTTCTGCACCCCGGCCACATTCAAAGCCTGGAACAAGCGCGCGCGCTTGGCGACGCGCTCATCGTCGGTATCAACGGCGACGCGAGCGTCCGCGAACTGAAAGGCCCCGGCCGCCCGATCTTGCCCGAACTTGAGCGCGCGGAAATTCTCGCTGCCCTCGAATGCGTGGACGCCGTCGTCATTTTTCAGGAACTCACCCCGCGCAAAACCATCGCCGCGCTGTTGCCCGACGTTCTCGTCAAAGGCGGCGATTGGGCCGGCGATCAGATTATCGGCAGGGAAGAAGTTGAAGCCGCTGGCGGGCGCGTCGTTTCCGTTCCGGTCGTTGCCGGATATTCCACCACTGCGATTCTTGCGAAAATGCGCGCTGCCGGTCCGCCCTCCGGGCAAAGGAATTCATAAAGCCATCCGATGATTCTTCCCGTCGTTCGCGAACGTTTGGAACGCTTGCTGCGCTCTTCGGCCGTGGAAGGCGCGCTCGGCGCGTTGCGTTCTCGCGAATCGAAAATCCAGTTCTCCGGTCTTCAGCCGACGGCGAAGGCGCTTCTCGCCACGTATTTGGCGGGTCAATTGCGCCGCCCGGCATTTTTCCTCGTCGCCTCCAACAAGCAAGCCGAATCCATCGCTGAAACGTTGCGCTTTTCGTCTTCGGTCTTTAACGCGGGCTCAGTCGCTGTTCTTCCAGGGTTCGATACGCTGCCATGGGACGCGCGCAGTCCCCACGCGGATATTTTGGAGCGCCGGGCCGCCACTCTCTTTCGTCTCGCCACCGGCCAAGCCTCCTTCGTTGTTGCGCCGGTTTCGGCTGCCCTGTGGCGCCAACGTTCCGCCGACAGCTACGAACTTCTCACGCGCACGCTGAAAACCGACGACGAAGTCAGCCTCGACGCTTTCATCACCCATCTTGGCGCTGTTGGTTATGCCCGCACGGAAATGGTCGAAATGCCCGGACAGTTTGCGCAACGCGGCGGCATCGTAGATCTTTTCTCGCCGGAAGCGCCGCGTCCCGTCCGCATCGAACTCCTCGGCGACACCGTCGAATCCGTCCGCGAGTTTGACGCGCGCACGCAGCGCTCCATCGCGCCCGTCGTTCGCACCACCATTCTTCCGCTCACCGAATGGGCCGTGCCCGCCGATGCCGCCGAATCGTGGGACCTTCCCTCTTACTGGGGGCCGAAACAGGATGCTGCTCAACACAGCCTGCTCGAACTCGCTTCCAGCGCGCTCACACCGATCGTCTTCCTCGACGAGCCCGTCGCCATCGTCGAAAGCGCCCGGCAATTCCTTGCCGATGCAACGGAAACTTACGAACGCCATGGCCACACGAACTCGCCAACTCCCGACCATTTCTTCTGGCGCGAAGAAAATCTACAAACAGCCCTTGCCAGTGTTTCGCAAATCCAAATGGAAGAATTGGCACTGGAAGTCGCCGCTGAAAAATCGTTTTCGATCTCTTCCCGCCCCAGCAGCCGTTTTCACGGCGATGTTGTCGCTTGCGTTGGCGCCATCAAGTCGCAACTCGCCGCGGGCGGCACGGTCTATCTTTCCGCCGCCAGCACGGGCGAACTAGAACGACTCGCCGACATCTCGCGTGAATATGAAGTCCCCTATGTTCTTGGCGAATCCGAAGACGCCGCCGCGGGATTTACTGCCGAAGGCGCGCTCGAGTCCGCCGGTCTCGTCCTCATTCGCGCGCCCTTTTCCGATGGCATCGCGTTTCCCGACGTGTCGCTCACACTTTACGGCAATTCCGATCTCTTTGACGTAACGCCAAGTGTCGATCGTCCCAGCAAAAAAATCCGCACCTCAGGATTCTTCAGCGATTTCGCTGATCTAAAACCCGGCGATTTCGTGGTCCATGTCGATCACGGCATCGGCCAGTTCGAAGGACTTCGCCAAATCGAGTCCGACGGCCGACGCGGCGAGTTCATGTTGCTGCGCTACGCCGAGGACGCGCGGCTCTACGTTCCACTCGAGCGCATGGACCTCGTGCAAAGCTATCGTGTCGTCGAAGGCGCGGAACCCTCGCTTGATAAACTCGGCGGCACCGCCTGGACCACGCGCAAAGCCCGTGTCCGCAAGTCGCTCGAAGACATGGCGGACAAACTCCTCGAGCTCTACGCCTCAAGAAAATCGGCGAAGGGGTTTTCGTTCACGTCTGACGGCCATTGGCAACGGGAGTTCGAAGACGCGTTCGAATTTGAAGAAACCAACGATCAGAACGCCGCCATCGCTGACATCAAGCGCGACATGGAACGCGAAACGCCCATGGATCGCCTGCTCTGCGGTGACGTTGGTTATGGTAAGACGGAAGTCGCGATGCGGGCCGCGTTCAAAGCGATCGCCGATGGCAAACAGGTTGCCGTCCTCGCTCCTACCACCGTCCTCGCATTCCAGCACTTTGAATCGTTCAAGCGCCGTTTCGCCGCCTTTCCCGCCAAAATAGAAATGTTGAGCCGCTTCCGCTCTGCCGCCGAGCAAAAGAAAATTCTCGCCGAGCTTGAAGCCGGGAAAGTAGATATCGTTATCGGCACGCATCGCCTCCTTTCGAAAGACATCGTCTTTCCCGACCTCGGCCTGCTCGTCGTTGACGAAGAGCAGCGCTTCGGCGTCGCGCACAAAGAGCGTTTGAAAGAGATGCGCCGCAACGTCGACGCCCTCGCCCTCAGCGCCACGCCCATTCCCCGCACGTTGCACATGTCGCTCGTTGGCCTCCGCGATATGTCGCTAATTGAAACGCCCCCACGCGATCGCCTTGCCATTCAAACCACCGTAGCCTCGTTCAATGAAGAACTGATTCGCAAAGCCATCGAGACCGAGTTACAGCGCGACGGCCAAATCTATTTCATTCACAATCGCGTCGAATCGATCTACTCGCTTGCTGAACTAGTCGGAAAACTTGTGCCGAAAGCGCGCATCGTCGTTGGCCACGGCCAAATGGCCGAAAAAGAGCTCGAATCCGTCATGCTCAAATTTATTCGCGACGAAGCCGATGTCCTCGTCGCAACCACGATCGTCGAAAATGGCCTCGACATTCCCCGCGCCAACACCATCCTCATCAACCGCGCCGATCGCCTCGGCCTGGCCGAACTTTATCAACTTCGTGGCCGCGTCGGCCGTTCGAATCAACGCGCCTACGCTTATCTTCTCGTTCCGCCGGAGGCCACTCTCAGCGAAATCGCCCGCAAGCGTCTCTCCGCGATGAAAGAATTCAGCGAACTCGGCGCCGGCTTTCGAATTGCCGCTCTCGACCTCGAACTCCGCGGCGCTGGAAATCTCCTCGGCCGCCAGCAGCACGGCCACATCGAAGCGGTCGGCTTCGACATGTACACGCAAATGCTCGAGCGCGCCGTCAGCAAACTCAAAGGTGAAGAAGCCGCGCCCGACCTTCGCACCACGCTCAATCTCGGCCTCGACCTGCGCATCCCGCAGGAATATATCCCGACCGAAAATCTTCGTCTGCGCACCTACAAGCGTGTTTCGTCGATTCGTTCCGAAGACGAGCGCCACGATGTGGCGCGTGAATTGGCCGACCGTTTCGGCAAACTGCCCGCGTCTCTGGAAAACCTTTTGGACTACGCCGTCCTCAAATCGATTTGCGAGCGGCTGCGCATCTCTGCCGTGGAACGCCAGGGTAGCCGCCTGGCGATTCGCTTTCACCCGGAAACGCCAATCGATCCCGCGGCGCTGGTCAAGGTCGTGCGTTCACGAGAGGGAATCAAGCTTGATCCTAGCGGTGTTCTCTGGATGGAAACGATGCGCGGCGAAGCGGCTCCCCTGGCACTGAGAAACGTATTGCTCGCACTCGAGGCACGGGGCTAAACTGGTAGCGAGAGGAAATTCATGCGAAATCTTGCACTTTTAGCGGGCTTTTTTCTTGCCCTGCCCCTTGCTGCACAGCAGCCCGCCCCCACCGACGGCCAGCCGCCGAAACTCGAAGCCCCACCGACGGCCGAGCCCGAACCGGAAACCGCGAAGCCGAAGCCTGCGCCAGCGCCGGTTGCCGCCAAGCCGAAGCCCACGGCCGATGCGAACGGAAGGATCGTCGAAGAAATCATCGCTCGCGTAAACAACGAGATCATCACGAAGTCTGAGTACGACAAGGCGCTCGCTTCCGCGGAAGACGACGCCAAGCAAGAGTGCGAAAACAAATGCACCCCGCAGCAGCTCACCGCTGCCACCGACGAACGCAAGAAATCCGCGTTGCGCGATTTGATCGATCAGGCACTTCTGGTCCAACGCGGCAAGGATATGAGCATCAGCGTCGAGACTGACGTTATCAAGCAACTCGACCAGATCCGCATTCAGAACAAATTGCCCGATATGGATGCGCTCGAAAAGGCCGTTACCTCGCAGGGATTGAACTGGGAAGACTTCAAGAACAATATTCGCAGCCATCTCATGACGCAGAAAGTGATCGGTCAGGAAGTCGGCTCGCACATTAATATTCCGGAATCGGAATCCAGGAAATTTTACGACGAGCACAAGGCCGAATTCATCGGGCCGGAAAGCGTTGCACTTCGCGAAATCGTGGTCAGCACCGACGGAAAAAAGGAAGCCGAGCTTCCGGATTTGAAGAAAAAAGCGGAAACGGCACGCAAGCGTGTGGACGATGGCGAAGATTTTTCGGAAATTGCAAAACGCATGTCCGACGGCAGCACCAAGGAACAGGGCGGTTATCTCGGAGTTTACAAGCGCGGCGAACTCGCCAAGGCAATCGAAGATAAAGTTTTCTCCATGAAGAAGAATCAGCTAACGGATGTCCTGGAAACAAAACAGGGCTTCCTGATTCTCCAGGTTCTCGAGCACTACGACGAAGGCCAACAGTCCTTCGACAAAGTAAAAGAAAAAATCATGAATCAGCTGTACGAAACCCGGATGCAGCCCGCGCTGCGCGACTATTTGAAGACGCTGCGCGAACAGAGCTATGTCGTCATCAAACCGGCCTACGTCGAAGCCGCGGGCGGTGCCGGCAACTCGGAGATTCAGGAAGTAAGCGCAACGCCCGAACAGGAAAAGGCCAAGAAGGGAGACAAAGGGCCGCGCAAGTGGTACTTCCCACTCAAGCACTCTAAGCCTTCATGAAGCCGTCGTATGTTAGCGACCTGACCACCGAACAGAGCGTGACCACTTTCCTCCTTGTTTGCGAAAAAGAAGTTCGCAGCACGAAGGAAGGAAAGCCCTATCTCCGCCTCGAGCTGGGAGACCGCAGCGGCACCATTGAAGCCCGCATGTGGGACCAGATCGATACGATCTCCAAGGAAGTCGGTCGCGAAGACATTGTGAAAGTGCAGGGCCGCGTAGAAATCTATCGCGGCAAGCCGCAGTTTTCCGTGCAGCAGATGCGCAAAGCCAAACCGGATGAGGTAGATCTCGCCGATTTCTTGCCCTCAACCAAAGAAGATGTGGAAAAGCTTTTCAAGCAGTTGCTCGCGGAAGCCGCCTCCATCAAGAATCCCTGGCTGAATAAACTGAACGCGGAAATTTTGAACGACCCGAAAATTTCCGCGCGTTTCAAACGAGCGCCCGCCGCCAAAGTCATGCACCACGCTTATTTGGGTGGATTGCTTGAACATGTCATCGGACTTTGCGGCTTGGCACACCAAATTGCCGCGCATTATCCCGAGTTGGACCTCGATTTGCTCCTTACGGCGGCCATTCTGCACGACGTCGGAAAACTCGATGAACTTTGTTACGACCGGGCCATCGGCTACACCAGCGAAGGTCAGTTGCTCGGCCACATCGTCATGGAAATCGAAACGGTCACGAACGCCATGAACAAAATCGAAGGCTTCCCACCGGCGCTAAAAACGGTCGTCCAGCACCTTTTGATCAGCCATCATGGCCAATATGAATTTGGCTCACCCAAATTGCCGATGATTCGTGAAGCCCTCGTCTTTCACTACATGGATGATTTAGATTCCAAACTTGCCGCCGTTAAGGCCGCGCTTGCTGCCGAATCGGGTGACGATCTTTGGTCCGTCTACTCCGGCGCGCTCCAACGCAAATTTCTGAAGCTCGACGCCTTTCTCAAGTCCTCCGCCGTCACCGCCGCCGCGAAAGGCTGAATTCTTCTCCTCTGCCATCCAACGTTTCGGTGCAGAACGGATTAGTCGAGCTTGCTCCAAACTCAGTGCACCTTCCCATGCTTATCAAACGTAAGTACCACCACAATCCTATTCACGAGCTTGCCGTGCACCGTAAGTGGCCGGTACTTCCATTGCTTCACGGCATCCGTCGCTGCGTCATTGAGCAACGGATTGCCCTCGATGACGTTCACCTCTTGCACTGTCCCGTCGTCGTTGAGCGTCACATCCATCGCTACCTCGCCATGCGCGTGCTGGCTGGCAGCTTCCGTAGGATAAGATGGAAGAACCTTCGTCTCCAGTTTCGGCGTTGCCTCGTGCGATGGCGGAATGGTGAGCGACATTCCGTAGGACAGCGCGTTCGGGTCGGTCAACACGTCCCGGTTGGCCGCAAAGATCTTTACCCACATTCTTTTATCCCCATACACCAGCTTTGCGATCCCTTTCAGTGTGCCGCCGTCCTCAGCTTCACCCACGCTGTAATTGAACGGCTTCGTTCGGAGCACGTAATCGTCCAGTGCTTTCATCGGCGCCGCGGCATATTCGCAGCATCCGCCCCAGTTTCCAATTTCGAGGCGGATATCCACCCGCAGAACCTTGCCCTCGTTGACTTCGACGCCCTTCACGACCGTCGTCTTGAACCCGTTCAACGCGGCCGTAACGTCGTATTTGCCGCCCGCCAGATCTTTCGCCGCGTACTGCCCAGTATTGTCGGTCTTGAGAGTGATGGCACGATTCGTGGCAATGTTCGTAATCGTAATCGCTGCATTCGCCACCCCGGCTCCGGACGGATCGGTCACCGTCCCGCCGAGCGTGCAACATTTTTCCTGATCGGCCCCCGCTTGTTGCAGCGGTGCAGGCGTCGGCTCAGCCATCGCCTGGCCGGTTGGCATGCTGGCCTGCACTCCAATCGCGAGTACGGCCGCGGCAACTTGGCGGCCCAGTCGGAATCGCGGCGCGTTCGCTGCGGAAATCGTTCGACCTGGCAACCGGAATTCGTCCAGTTCGGTTTTCAACCGCAGCCCCTGCAATAGAAACTGATTCCGCGCGCGTACCTCGCGCTCCTTCAGCGTCTGTATTGTTCGCAGGCCCGCGGCATCCATCTTTCCCAACCCCGAGGCGCACAATTCGATCACTTCTTCCAGAAGTTCAAGGGTGTCGAGATTTACCGCCCGCACCCACGCGTGTGCCCGCTCGCACAAGTCGTCGCGGCCGCAAAACCGCTTCCGCACCGCGATCATGTGATCGAGTCCAATCGTCTTCTGCATCAGGCTGCCGTCGCCCCAGGAGCGGTCGTAGAAGAGATCGAGGGAAATAGTGCAGGCGAGGTCCGCCACGGGATCGTACATACTGTATTCCCGCGCGCGATAGTCTCCTCGTGCTCGTCCTAGCGCGATCATCCGTTTCTCCAGAGGCGTGCCTGCGTAGATTTCGGCACGGCAAAAGTTCAATGGATTTCCACCAAACCGTCGCATGAAGGCAAGGTCGGCCCGCAGCGTGTTCAAATTCGCGTCGGGATTGAAGGTCATGATTGTGAACTGAGCGGAAATGTCCAGTTCTCCGCAGATATCGAGAGCGCGGACCGATTGCCCCACGGTTTGATGCCGATCCAACGTTAGCAGGCCCATCTCCGTGGCCGATTCGATCCCCATGAAAATCCGCACCAGTCCCATTTCTTTCAACCGGCTCAGCACGTCCCGGTTCGCATCCGCCGGGCGGCATTTGATCAGCAGTGCGATATCTTCCATGCCACGGTTCTTGAACGCCTTGTCGAATCCTTCGATTCGCGCCTGATTATGCGCCACCGACGGCACCAGAAAATTGTCGTCGTGAAATACGAACTGCCGCGTTCCCCGTTCACGATAAAGCTCCGCCATCTCGTCGGCGATTAATTCCACGCTGCGTTGGCGAAATTTTTTGCCCGGTGCCAGATTGTGCAGCGTTGTGATGCAACAGTACGCGCAGTTCTCGTAGCATCCGCGGCTGCCCATCAGAAAGCTGGTGGGCACTCCGGCAATGGAGTGAATTCGCCCGGACCGCTCGGGGAACGGCAGAGTGTCCAAATCGTCCAGCGTGCGGCGTTTCGGCGTGAATCGCACCTGGCCATCTTCCCGGTACCCGATTCCAGTAATCTTTGGCAGGCCATCTTTTAGGTTCGCGGCGGCCCTCAAAATTTCTACCAGCGTCTGCTCGCCTTCATGAATCACGATGATGTCGAGTTCGGGATGGTGCTCCAGCAGGGCTTCCGCTGCGCACGACGCATAGTGTCCGCCGGCCACAATTAGTTTTTCGGGATATAGTTGCTTGATCCGGCGCGCCAGCCCGATAAATTCCTGCGCCCGCGACTGAAAACAAACCGACAGTCCGACGATCTCCGTCTCTCCCGCCTCTTCGGCGACCCTCTCCACGTCGTCGCTCGAATTAAACACCGCCAGCAACGGGTCATGTCCCTCGGCCTGCAGAGAGGACGCCAGATACCGGACGGAGAGATTTTCCTCAAAGTCCGGACCCGCCAGAAGAACGCGCATGTGCCCTCCGGTTCGTCGCAGTTAGAACGCCGCAATTGTACATTCTTGCGAAGTCGCTTGACTTTGAATGCCAATGACTACCGTAGACGACCTGTGGCTTCAGAGATGCTAAACCGTCCGATGCGGTTGTGTGCGGGGATCGGATTGACAAGGCCGGACTCGTCCTAAAAAGGGCGCAGAAGCGCGCTACGGCACCGATTCTTGCTCGCCGACTGTTTCAAAGTAAGACTATTCTTGATCCTACCGCCTTCTCGAAACGGGAGTATGATAAGGAACTAGGGGTACTCTCCATGAGAGATCTCGGTCATTTTACTAACGCTTACATCGCACCTCCCGCCCCTCGAGAGGGCGAGCTGCATCCCAAAGACGTCGTTCCGTTCGGGAAATATGGAGCGGGGCGCTTGACGGGTCATCCCATTGGGCTATTCATTTCTCTTGGCATCGTTCTCGTCGCGCTCATCGGCGTTCCCGAGTCGAGAATTTTTCTTGCCGCGGCTCTGCCCCTGGGCGGCCTCTTCGGGTTCGTCCTGTGGAGGCTGCATCAGTGGAAGCCGGGCCCCCTCCGACGGCCATGACGGCAGTGATGCGCTGGCATCCTTTCTGCGCGATGCCCCTGCCCTTACGCTAAGATAGTTAGTGGCATTTCTATGGTTCCCTCTATCTACAAACTGCGCGATTTGGAGATTCGGCCGGCGGCGATTCTTGCGCCGATGGCTGGAGTCACCGATACGCTTTTCCGGCGCGTGATTCGCGGGCTGGGCGGCTGCGGCCTGCTCATGACCGAATTCACTTCGTCCGATGGAATAACACGCAGCGCGAAAAAAACGCTGCGATATCTTTATTTCCAGGAAGACGAGCATCCCATCACGGCGCAACTGTTTGGCGCGAATCCGGCGGTTATGGCGGAAGCCGCGAAGATGGTCGAGGACCTCGGCTTCGACGCCGTGGACATTAATCTTGGCTGCCCGGCAAAAAAAGTGGTGAAGTGCGGCGGCTCGGGATTGCTGCGCGATATGCCGCTGCTCGAAGATATTTTCAAGTCGGTGCGCGCCGCCGTGAAAATTCCGCTGACGATTAAACTGCGGGCCGGCTGGGACGATAATTCGATTGTCGCTGTTGATGTCGCAAAAATGGCGGAAGCAATCGGCATCGAAGCAGTAGCCGTTCATCCGCGCACGCGCGTTCAGGGATACTCCGGCAGCGCGGACTGGAACATCATTGCGGCAGTGAAACAGGCGGTGAAGATTCCCGTGATCGGTAATGGCGATATCAATACACCCGAAGATGCGGCGCGCATGGTGCGCGAAACCAATTGCGACGCCGTGATGATCGGCCGCGCTGCTGCGACCAACCCGTGGATCTTTTCGCAGATGCTGCAATACGCGGAAAAAGGGGCGTATACTGCCCCTAGTGAACAGGATCGCTATCGTTTACTTTCCGGCTACTACGGGGAAATAAAAGCGCAAAACCAGCCGGATGCTGTGGGAAAAATGAAGCAGTTCGCGTGCTGGTTTACGCACGGCGTGGGAAACGGCAGCGAACTTCGCAGAACTGTACACGCGGCGAAAACGCCGAACGAAGTGCTGGAAGCGGTCGAACAATTTTTCTCGCACTCCGCCGGACGCGCAGCCTCCGAGGAAGCGGCCCATCCAGGGGACGCTTCTGGAAAGGACCCGGCCCATGGTCCAAACGGTGAGCACGCTTGCTTCGAGGCAACGCTCGGAGCGTAGAATTGCCGTTCGACTTCCGATGCAGGTGAGCGGAAAAGATTCGCGTGGCGTCGTCTTCACCGAAGATACTTCCTGTGAAAATCTGTGCCGAAGCGGAGCCGCGTTCTTGACGCGGTTCGAGGTGGCCATCGGCTCGGATCTCGAGATCCGGATACCCAAGTCGTCCCAGGTGACACGTAGGCAGGAACCCGATTTTTCGACGCGTGGCCGCGTGGTGCACGTCAGGGAAGTAGAAGCGACGGGCGGTCGGCTCGTTGGCGTGCAATTTACCGGCCCAAGATTTCAGAGGATGTTCCGTTCGGAGTCTGCCGCGTAAAGGCTCGATACTACAAGACACTTTCATATTTGAACGCGCGAAGCGATGGTGCTCTGCGCGTTTTTTTTGAGCACTGCAGGCTATGCGTAGTAGGAGGCCAGCATCGTGTGTCCTCTGACGGGGAAGTAGTCGCTGTTCCTGGAAATTTGCGAAAACTTCCAGACCGCGTCCGCATCAAGCCAGCCGTTTCGTGCTTCCGTAAAAAGAGTCTGCAAGGCATCTTCGGACGGCAGCGCGCCGCGGTACGGGCGCTCGGTGGTGAGCGCATCGTAGATGTCCGCAATCTGCAGAAGGCGCGCTTTCAGCGGAATGTCTTCTCCGCGCAAGCCGTCCGGATATCCGCTGCCATCCATTTTTTCATGGTGATGTCGAATTACGGGAAGGATGCGGCGCAGCGACTTCAAAGGTTTACAAATACTTTCGCCCGTGATGGGATGCTCCTGAATAATTCTCCTCTCCTGCGCGTCGAGTGGTCCGGGTTTTAGAAGAATGCTTTCTGGAATACAAATTTTTCCAATGTCATGAAGCCAGCTGGCA
>DATLVG010000158.1:0-10577 GCA_035577625.1 Candidatus Dormiibacterota bacterium | reverse complement strand
GGAATCAAAACGGTAACCGCGGGCAGTGGACTGAGCTCCTTCAAATGTTCCGGCCAAAGTTTCTCGATGATAGCCAGAATCCCGATAATCGCCGCGCGCCCGCTCACCAGAAAAATGCCAAGTATGAAAATCGTCGCAATGCCCAGCACGAACCAGCGATACAGCCCGAAGATGAATCCGTCCGCCCGTGCCTCAAGCCACTCTTTAGTCGACAAGGGGAACATCACGTCGGCCCGCGTCTTGTTCACCAATGCCGGAACCGAAACGAACTGGTAGCCGCGCGCACGAAGCTGGTCGATGATTTGCGGTAGCGCCGCCACCGTTTGGCTGCGATCCCCGCCGCCGTCATGAAACAGAATGATATTTCCGCTGTTGGCCTGGCGCAGCACGCCGTCGATAATTTCCTGCGCCGGAACCTGCTTGCCATACGGTTGCCGCCAGTCGTGAGGATCAATCTTCTGTCCGACGATCAGGTAGCCCATGTCCTGTGCAATCGGCAATTGCGAAACTTCCGACGCATATTCCGGCTGGTGGTCGATACCGTACGGCGGCCGGAACAAAATCGACTTCACACCGACCGTGCTTCCGATCAGCCGCTGCGTCAGGTTCAGCTCCCAACGAAGTTGCGTCGCCGAGACGTCTTCAAACGCAGGATGCGTATACGTGTGATTCCCGATTGAATGGCCTTCCGCGTATTCGCGTTTCAATATTTGCGGCCACTGGCTGGCTTCGAGCCCGATGACGAAGAAGGTTGCCGGAACGTGTTTTTCTTTCAGGACGTCAAGGATTTTCGGAGTCCACCGCGGATCGGGCCCGTCGTCAAACGTAATCGCCAGCTTGTTCTTCGCGGCCCCCATCTGTTCAATGTCATACGAAATCGGGTAGCTGTCGTAGCGCTCACTGGTGAAAAGGTCCATCGCCGGCTCATACGTAAAGCTCCGCGATCCGCGCTTCGGCTGCCCGGTAAACCGCCACAAATCGCCGTCACCCTCGAGAATCAGGTCCGGGCCGGGGGGCACCTCAGCCAGTTTTTGGCGTGTCGCATCGTCGGGATGCGTCGTGTCAAATATTTTCCAGAGTGACGTATCCGTCGAGCCGAGTTTCCACATCGCCGTGCCACGCACGCCGAGCCGCTCGCATGCCCTCAATTGGTTGTACGCGGTGATCGCATCCAGAAACCACACCTGGTGCGTGTGGTCATGCTCATCCGAATAGGAATAATGCGGATTCAGCGAAGCCTGGTCGAATTCGACCTGTGCTTCCGATTCGTATGCGTGCAGCAGCGCTTCCTGCACACTGAATTCCGCCGCGGGCTCCGTATGTTGTTCTGGAGCTTCCGACCAGTCATATGCGTAGTTCGCTACACCTACAACGATTTTGGACGCTGGCACGACTTCCATTACGCGCCGCAGATTCTCCACGAACCAATCCTGCCCGGAGATTGGGCCGGGTTCGGAATTCAGCCAGTGTTGGTCGTAGTTCAGTAGCACGATTGCGTCGCACTGTTTTCCGAAGAATTTGTAATCGTACTTATCGTCGCGCGCCGGTAGCGCAATCATGACCTTCAAGCCGACCGCATGCAGCGCCGGGGCAAGCTCGCCGATAAATTCCCGGTAGTCCGGCTGATTTTTATCTGGCATCTGCTCGAAATCGACTACGATGCCCGCTTGGTGCGATTCCACCGCGTATTGCACGGTATCGCGAATCAGATTCGCGCGCGCCGACGGATTCGTCAGCATCTCCACCATTTCCTTCATGTGCCACGCCGTGCCGTCGTAATTATTCAGCATCGCCATCGTCGGAATTTCCACGTTGATGCTGCGCATCCACTGGTGCAGCTTGTCTTCGCGCAGCCGGCCGTACGCTTCCTGCGGGCCCACTTTCACGGTCTCATACCGCACGTAGTCCACAACTGTCAGGGCGCCGTCCGCCGTTACCGCGTGCAGTTCTTCCGGAATCAGAAGGTCGATGTCTTTGTAATGGTTTTTCAAAGACGCAAGGCTGTTCGCGTCATAGCTCACATAGAAGGCCGCCCGCAGCGGATCGTAGCCGGACGGTACGGTACCCAAATTCGCGACGCGTTGATGCCTGCCCGGGCGTACTGGCGGCACTTTCCCATTCTTCTTTACCTTCAGCACGCGATAGGGAGACTTCGGGTCGGGAATCAATCCAGCCGGCAAATCAACGCTGACCACGATGGTCACAAAAAAATACACCAGCAGCAGCGTGAGCAGCACACCGCTCACTTCCAGCGCTCTCCGCGTAAACCGCCAGCGGACACGTTGCTCGTCGTAAAAAATCGGACGCCGTTCTTTCATCGACTGGTTGAACCTGGGAGCGGTTCAGGATGGCCCGGCAGTCTTCGCCAGTGCGGCAGTTCGAATTTTCTTTTTCGCGACGCAAAGGCGAAAAAATTCAAACTGTCCCACTACTATGGCTCTTCACGGGTTGCTGAAATCACTCTTCTCTATTGTAAGATGCGAACACTCCATGAAGCGAGTGCTCTCGCATCCCTTGGTTGCCATAGCGTTCGGCCTCGGCCTGCGGCTGTTCTTCATTCTCAAGTTTCCCGCCACGGCCGGCGATTCCGCACTCTACGAAGAACTCGCTTCGAACTGGTTCAAGCACGCCGCCTACGCCGTCAGTGTCAACGGCCTGCCCACGCCTGTAGACGTCCGTATGCCGGGGTACTCCGCTTTTCTTGCGCTAATTTACGCCGTCACCGGCAGGGAGGGGGATGCCGCGCGCCTACCAGCAATGTTCGTCCAGGCCGCAGCCGACCTTTTGTGCTGCGTCGTCATCGCCGCCATTGCCGCGCGCCTTGTACGAATAGCCACTGGCGACGGAAGTGCCAAGCGCGCGTTCATCGTCGCGCTCTGGCTTGCGGCGATTTGCCCGTTCACCGCAGACTACACCGCCGTTCTGCTGACGGAATCTTTTACCACCTGCCTCACAGCCATTTCCATCTACCTGTTCATCTGTCTCGCAGAATCATCCTCCGAACTCTTTTGGCCCGTCGATCGCCTCAAAGCCAGTTGGGACAAATCGCCCGAATATTGGGCCGTACTCTTCGGCCTCGCCCTCGGTGCAACGACTCTCTTTCGCCCGGAGTCGCCGCTGTTACTCATCGTAGCGTTCCTTGCTATCGCCTGGAGCTTCGTGTCACGCGGCTATTTCCTTCGCTGGTTGAAGCTCATCGCCGTCAGCTCTTTCCTCTGTGCCGCAACACTTTCGCCCTGGATCATTCGAAACGCTGTCACCCTCCACCGGTTTCAACCGCTCGCGCCGAAAGATGCTACGCTGCCGAACGAACGTGCGCCGGTCGGCTTTATGGCATGGGAAAAAACCTGGCTTTACCGGCTCAGCGATTGCTATGCCGTCACATGGAAGCTCAACGAAGAAAACATCAATTTGGAAGATATTCCCGATCGCGCCTTCGATTCCGAATCCGAAAAAAATCACGTCGCCACGCTTCTCGACCGCCACAACGAAAACGACAGTCTCTCTGAAAAAACTGACGCCGAATTCGCCGCCATCGCCCGCCGGCGCACCGCACGCCATCCCTTGCGCACCTATCTCGTTGTCCCCCTGCAGCGAGTCCTGACCATCTGGTTCACGCCGCGCATCGAACTTCTCCCCTTTACCGGAAAGATTTTCCCCATCGCGGACGAATGGGATACCGATCGCCTGGACCTCGTCGTCTCGCTCACCTTTTTCTTCTTGAATATTTGTTTTTTGCTCGTCGCGTTGTGCGGCTTTATAAAACTATGGAAGTGGAGCCCGCGTGCCCGCTTGGCTCTAGCGGCCATCGCCGCTTACATCCTCATTCGAACCGCTTTCCTGACTACGGTCGAAGCTCCCGAACCTCGCTACGTTCTCGTTTGCTTCCCGGAAATTCTCGCGCTGGCGGCCATCGCCTTCCTTAAACGTCCAGCCTCCGCAAACGCACCCCGGCCTTCTCTATAGGCTCACCAGCGATTTCTCAACGCTCTCCGTCGGGCTCCGGGTGAATCGTCACGCGAAATATCTGTGGAAATTTCTCCTTCACGCGATCTTCGAGCGCCGCCGTCACGTCGTGCACATCCGTGACCGAAAGCTCACCTTTCATCACGCAATGGCACGACGCCAGAATCCGGTGCTCCACCTGCCGCACACGAACCTGGTGGCAATTCACCAGTTCATCGAACTCCGCCGGCAATTGATTCACGAACTCTTCGATCGATCGCTCCAGTTCCTTCATCTCTCCCGCCGAGGTCTTCGTTGTCGCAATCCCGCTGCCCATCGGTTCAATGTGAATGTTCACTTCGGTCGGATGTTCCGGCAAAGCCAGAATCGCTTCTTCCAACGCCGTCGCCTGCGCATGTGCGTTGCGCAACGAAAGTTGTTCGTTCACTTCCAGATGCAATTCCACGAACAATGTTCCGCCCTGCTGATGCACCGACAAATCGTGGATCGCATGCCCCATCCGCTGCGCCGTCGCGCGAATTGACTCCAGCAGATTCTCCGCCGGAGGCGCTTGCGGTTCCGCGTGCACCACCACGTCCGCCGGAACCACTTCCGAAACGCGCTTTTCGATCGCGTCGCTCCAAGCGTGCACTTGTTCCAGGCTCGCCGTCCGAGGAACACTCACCGTCGCATCCACAAAATACCGGTTCCCCGCCCTCCGCACGCGCACTCGATGCACCGCTTGCACGCCCTCCATCCGCCTTACCGCCTGCGTGATTTGGTCTTGCAAACCCACCGGGACCGCATCCAGCAATGCGTCCAGCGTCCGCATTCCCAGCCGCGACCCTACCCACAAAATCACGCCTGCCACGATCAATCCCGCCACCGCATCCGCATAGATCAGCCACGGTAAGTTCCAATATTCGCCGGCCCATACGAATCCGATTCCCGCAATCACCACCACCGTGCTCCAAACGTCCGTCGAAAAGTGCAACGCGTCCGCTTCCAACGCCTCGCTCGAATATCTCTTCGCGACATGCGACAGCTTCCGCGCGCGAGTCATATCGATCGCCAGGGCAATTCCCAACACCACAAACGCAATCCAGCTCGGCTGGATGTGCACGCTGCGGAAAAATAGCCGGTCGAACGCTTCGTAAATCACGTACAGCGCTGTCAGCGCCAGCAATCCCGTTTCGACAAACGCCGAAAAATTCTCAAACTTGCCATGTCCGTAGGGATGTCGTTCGTCCGCTGGCCGGTCGGAAACTCGAATCGAGAGAAAAGTGATAATCGCCGCCACCAGGTCTAGCCCCGAGTGCAGCGCTTCGCTCAGCACGCCCAAACTGCTCGTGCGGTAAACCAAAAATGTTTTTAACGACACCAGCAGCGTCGCTGAGCCTACGCTCAGCAATGCCGCCATTCTTTTTTCGCGGGTTTCGCTCGCGGGTGCGCCGATCATGGGTGCGCGCTTAGACTACCTTAAATATCATCGATTCGCGCGCCGCGATTCAGCCGTCATGGCTCTACGCGGTCTTCCGCTCGCAAAATCGCAGCGCCACCGAATTCATGCAGTACCGAAGTCCAGTCGGGTCGGGCCCATCCGCAAACACATGCCCCAGATGCGCGTCGCATAGCGTGCATTTCACTTCTCGCCGCACTATACCCAGGCTCACATCCATTTTTTCGTACAAATTCTCCGCCGCAATCGCTTCCCAGAAACTTGGCCAGCCCGTTCCGGACTCAAACTTTGCCTTCGAATCGAAAAGCGCGTTGTCGCAACAGGTACAGCGGAAAATTCCCGCTCGATGCTCGTGTGTCAGTTCGCCCGATTCCGGAGATTCGGTCCACCCGTGCCGCGTCACCCGGTAGGAATCTAAACTCAGCCGCTTTTGCCATTCGTCTACCGTCCTGCTCACCTTCTCGCGCTTCACCAGGCCAATTCGCCGGCCGTCGTCGCCGAATTCGACAATCGTTACCGGCCCTTTTTGTACACTCTGCTCGGCCTGGTCCGCCAGAGCGAAGCTCCCCATCTTATTCACGCTCAGGAATACAGCCGCGGAAGCAGCGGCAGCTCCGCCGAAAATAAAGATTCGTCTCGACAATTCACTCATAGCCATCGCGCAGCCTGCGCGAAAAGTCAGTTGGTGGCAGTCAACGTCGGCGCTGGCAGCAGCGGCAAACGTTTCGGCTCGCCTCGCGCTCCCCGCACTTCCACTTCTTCAAATAGCAGCGACGGCGCGACCATCGACGAAGGCAATCCGTTCTGCGCCGAGCCGAACGCTCCCAGCGCCGTGCCGGCAAAGCCCTGCGTCTGGTTCTGCATGTAGTTGTAAACGAAATCATCGCTGCCCACCGCAGAGATATTCCGCAGCGCTCGCGCGTTCAATCCAATAATCCTCGCCCCGCGCACAATCTCATCCGGTCTGCCGTCGGTAAATACTTTGTACACCACCGAAACCAGCCTGTCGCCCGTGCCTGCCCCGCCGCCGAAACTCGCCAATAGTTCCGAGAAATCGTCCTGATGCAGCAGGCTGATAGCCGGATTGTCCATTTCCCGCACGACCATGCAATATTCCAGCTTTTCCGCCTTGCATGCTTCGATAAATTTCTTCTTCAGCTCCGCGGGAGGAACCGTTTCCGCAGAAGAAAAAATCAGATTGCTCATCGAAGGTTTCGCGTCGCTCAAAAACGCAGCTCGCCCGTGTCCGTTCGATTCGTTCGAATCCGGACCCGGTCGCCGCGACATCAGCAGTTGCTTTAGCACGCCCTTTTCAATCGGCGCGACCTTCGCCGCGCGCACGCCTTCTTCGTCCACTGCGTAGCCGCCAATCAGCGGCGTGCCCTTAAAGTCTTTCGCCGATGGGTCGTCCACGATCGTCACGTTCGTCGGCAGCACTCGCGCTCCAAGCCTCCCGACCCAATCGCTCTTCCCGCCAATGTTGCTCAGAAACTGTTCCATCACTGGCCGAAACGCTATCGGTGGCCGCGCTCCGTTCAAGTTCGGTCCCAGCACTTCCGCCAGCAGCGGCGCAGCCGCGCGCGCTTCGAAAAGCACCGGGCCCGTATAATCCTGTGCCGGTTGCGACGACCGCAGCGCCATCAATTCCGACGCCGCCACGTTCAAGCCCTTCCGCACAGTCTCCACATTCGGCAAGTCCGCCGGTTTCGGTGCATACGCCGCATAAAAATGGCTCAGTTGCACGCCGTCGGACGCCAGCGTATTCATCCCGCCTTCGACCGCTGCAAAACTCCGGTTCGTGCGAATCTCCGTTCCTTCGCTCGTCAGAAGATATTCCGTCGCGTAGACGAGGTAGTACGTCACGCGCGATTCCTGCAGCAGTGAAAATGCCCGCAGCGTCGCCGAAGTATCCCGCGCCTCTTGTTCCCAATTCCTGTTCGACCAGTCCGGCGTCACCAGCGGTTCAATCAGTTGTACCGGTTGTGCCTTCGAAAAGTCGTCGTACTGGTTCTGGTTGGCCAGGCTGTTTAGATATGCCTTCTTCCTCGAATAACCTTCCACCGCTTCTTTGAACGCCTGATCCGTTGCGATCCACAAATCCTGCCGCAGCGAATCGTAATCCCGGTCGATTCCCACCGATCCCGTCGACCCGATGAACCCACGGAATCCTTCGTCGCTGATGAAATTCGAACTGTCCAGCTTGTAATCGCCCACACGAGCTTCCACGTTCATAAAACGGTTTCGCGTTTTTGTCGTGGAAATCAGCGCGCCGAATTGCGAAGTAATTTCGCGCACGTCCAGATCCAGCAGCCGGTATTCGATGTAATATGGCCTCACCGGCTTGCCGTTCGCATCAATCGTCAATTCCAGGCGGTCTTTCGATCGCGCCATTTCATCGTGCATCGCGCGCAGTGTCTGGTCGTTATCTTTCACGGTTTGTGCACGCACTACTGCTGGACTGAACAGTAATGCTGCTGCAAAAACAAAAAGGGAGTTGCGAATCGCGCCTCTCACTGTTGGCCTCCCGCGTTTGTCTTCGCCCCGCTGCTCATTCCCGCGCTTCTCGTGTCGTGTGCAGGCGGTGGCAGTATCGGCGGCCGGTCTGTGTCTGTCTCCTTCTTCTGCACTTCCAGCTCGGAAGTCAAAATCGCCGGCGAAGCCGCGGAAACCGGAACCGATCCCGATTCCGCCCCGCAATATCCGTTAAAAACTTCCGGTGTGTCGCCCGTCGCGACAATCTTCGTCAACGCAGCCAACGGCGTTCCCACAATGTCCACGCCGCGCACCAGTTCATCCGGCCGGCCGTCCGCAAAAACTTTGTAAACAACCAGCGGCTGCACTTGAAACGCTTGCGGCTGCCCGCGTCCGGTAAACGTAAATCCGCCGGCTATGTCGTCAATCAACAGTCCGTACGGCTTGCCTTGCCGCTTCACCAATTCGATCAGCTTCGCGCGCAGCTCCGCGTTCGTCACCATCTTGCTGCTCTCCACAATCAAATTTCCTTGCCGCGAAACCGGCGTCGCGCCCAGCTGTCGCCGGCCGTGCCCGTTCGAATGCGGGAATCCAACCAGCGGCGAGCGGGACATCTCGAAAGCCTTCAGCACGCCGTGATCCACCAGCGTCACCTTCTGCGCCGGAACTCCCTCATCGTCAAACTGGTAGTAGCCGAGCAAATCTTCGTTGCCTAGCTTCTTCCGCGTTGTGTCGTCCACAATGCTCAGAAAATCCGGCAAGATCGGCTCGCCGACCTTCTTCGCAAATGTCTGCCCTTCGGTAATGTCCTTCTGCCGATGACCTTCCGCGCGATGTCCAAACACTTCGTGAAAGAAAACCGCCGCGGCGCGTCCCGTCAGCAATGCCGGTCCAACCGTCGGCTCGTTGATCGGTGCCGCGACGAGACCTTCCATCTCCTTGCGCAATGTCGCGCTCGCCGCCGCTACCGCCTTATCGTCCGGAGCGTCCTTGGGGTCCACCCAGTCGAAGTTGTAATAGCGCTCGATGTTCATTCCATCCGGCGCTTTCCCTTGAATGAAAAGTTCCAGCCGGTAGCGAATCTGTCCAAACTGCAGTTGCGTCCCTTCGGTGTTTACTTGAAATACGTTTTGGGCCAGCGCGCTGAACGTCACAATCGAATTTAGAATCGCCGGCGATTCGCGAAAGGCTTTCGTATACGCCCTCACATGGTTTTCCCATGGCGTCCGGTCCAGCGTGAACGAAACCTGCGGCCCAAACGACTTGTGCGGCTGCTCTTTCGAAAAATCCGGCGCTTGCCCTTCCGCTGTTTCCACTTTCACTTCGCGGCCCGTCTTGATTTTGATCAGCGCTTCCGCCGCCGCCCGATATTGGTCGTCCGTTTCCAGCCAGATCGCCCGGCGCAGCACTTCCGCGTCATCGTCCACCGGCGCGACCGTTCCCGGCCCGCCCGCGGGCAGTTGCCGCTCCCCCACTTTATGGGTGTTGTCCTTGTTGTAGTCGCCCGTTCGCACCGCCACCTGCAGCCACCGATTTCGCACTTCCGAACTCGAAAGCAATGCTCCATTCGATCCGGAAACTTCCGCCCGCTGCGTGTCCGTCAGCGTATACCCAATGAAATACGCTGGAATATCCTGACTGCCCAGCGTCCTGAACGACCGGTCGAGCTCCGTTTGCATCGCGCCAATCAACGGAGACGGCTTCGCCGCCACCGGACCATCCGGAGGCCCGGCAGTCGCCGGAATCGCACAAAAAGCTAAACTGGAACCAACTGCCAGCAAGGTACGTAACAGACGCACGGAGAGTGACTTTCTCAAAGATTGCCTCACTTAGAAGCCCACTTAGATGGAAGAGCCGCTGCCAAACCCCCAGTTTACGTTACTGCCGGGAAGCATACAAACGACCTGCCCGTCGGGGGTAGGTCGTCCTGAGGGAGCACCGCGACCGAAGGATCTCGCTGTTCTACCGTTCGCTTCTCTCACGGCAACACTTACTTCGACGGCCCGGCCGCCGCTTTCGTTGCACTAAAAAAGCAGCGGCCCCAGGCTCGAATTTCGCCTGAGGCCACACTTCCTGAAACGATTTCAGCCGCACATTGCGGCGACGATTCGAACTAGCCGCACAACTGCGGATTCTTGAGGCACGGGTTCGGCGGAGGCGCCACCGGGTTGTGCGTGCTATGCACAACCACTGCGGGAATTGCGATCGCCAATCCCACCGACACGATTCCCAGCGTAACCCCCCAGCCCGTGCTGATGTGATGCCCCGCATTAATCAAGCCGCCTGGTTTGTCCGCCAAAGTTGTCGCATTCACCGCCGTCGTCAGCTCATCCAGCGTCGCCTGCGTCGGATTTAGCGGCGAAGAATTGTCTCCATTTCGCACACTGCTCATTTGCCCCGCCTTCGCGATCACGCAAACGCCCGCCAGATTGCACAGCTTTACCTGGCCTTCGAACACCACCAGATTCATCTGGCCGCCGCTCTGGTCGTATGCGATATAAAAATCGGTTCCGACCACGCCCGCAACTCCCGCCGGCGTCCGCACTTCAAACTTCCCATCCGTCTTCGTAATCTTCTGCGCCTGCGAGCGGAGTTTCCCGTACGCCAGATCCAGCTCGGTCTGTTGCGCTGCGCCGTCGCTCTTTGTCACCTTCAACGACGAATCCGATCCGACGTTCAACACCGAACCATCGTCGAGCGC
>DATLVG010000157.1:0-3264 GCA_035577625.1 Candidatus Dormiibacterota bacterium | reverse complement strand
GGCGTCAAATAAAGTCCCTTGGCGTCGATCGTTTTAGCTGCGTCCCTCGCCGGAATATTTTTCTCGACCGCGGCGATTTTGTGATCGTGCACCGCCACGTCGCGAACTTCGTGAACATTATTTTTCGTGTCTAGTACCGTGGCGTTCTTGATGAGCAGGTCGTATTTTTGTTGCGCGAGAAGCGGTGAAGAGAATAAGAGCAGGATCGCAAGTCGCTTCATGGGAATGTGCGGAAGTCGCCTTTCGCCAGATTTGAATCGATTTACATGCGAAAGTATTGCAGAACAACGCCAGCCTGTCATCGGGAAATGCGTCCCAACTCCAGCTGAGTCACTTGGTCGACGCTTCGACAGCCGCCGTCCGCGGCTGCGCCAGCGAAACAATCGCGATCGCCGTCAGAAGGAGAAGGACTGAATCCATAGGGTGCCTGTATCGCAGCGACGTGTGAGTCGCGTAATACACCAGTGGAAACAGAATCGGAATCGCTGCCACTGGAATCGCATAGCGATTCCTCCGCCCAAAAAGTACCGCCACGCCAGAAATCGTTCCAAACACAACAAGTCCGTTGAAAAGGAAAATAGCCCGAATCAGCCAAGAATTCGTCGAACGAAAATCGCGCCACGGTTTCTCCGTGCCAAGCCACGTCGCCACAATTCGCCGCGCCGTCAGCCGAACTTCCAGCGCCTGATGCGTCCGAATGAATTCCAATGCCAGCCGGCGCTTTTCGTCCATAAACACCAACTCGCCAAGCTGCGTATACAGCCGAATCTCTCCAAAGCGCGTGATACGCTGGATGCCGCCAACTGCGTGTTCGTCAAAAATATCGTTGTTGCCAATCCACAATTCGAATGCAAAATTAGAACGTAACGGTATCACGCGGTGAAATGCGGAATAGTTGCGGACCGTCCACGGCAAACAAATCAAAAACGTGACACCAACTGTTACCGCGGCAAGCTTGCCAGCAACAATCAAACCACGGCGCCGCCGAAACGCGAGCCATGCAAGAAAAACGGGAAGCAATATACCCAGCGCGGGATTTGTCAGCAGCACGACGCCCCACAACGCGCCATACGCCGCCCAATCGCGAAGCTTCTCCGTCGAACTCAGCGCAACCGTCGCCCACAAAATCGCCGCCAGAAGAAACGCCGAGAGCGACGTGTCCCAAATCCATTCGAACGGAAGAATGATGCCGTTCGGGTAGAGCGCCCAGAGCCACACCCCCAGCGCTGCGGCAACAACGCCCGCGATGCGCCGTGCGGCAAAAAACAAAGGAAAAGTGGTTGCGGCCGACAACAAGCAATTAAGAAACGCCGCGGCGAGGAATGCGGGATATGTGAAAGCGCCGCAAACGCGAAAAATGGCGGAAAGAATGAGCGGGTAAACCGGAGCAAGCCACGCCGTCGCGCCGGTCGGCTTTCGAAAAACGTCGCTGAAGCCTCGGCCTTGCGCCAGCGCGCTCGCAATATTTCCCGCCTCGTTATCAAACGGAACCGTCGCAAGCACTTGATGAGGAATCTTGCGCTGCTGATCCCAGACAAACGCCACCCGAGCGATGCACGCTACGGACGCTATCAGCCAAACCGACGTCAGCAAAAGGAGCAGTTTACCTAGCATCGCGCCCGGAATTATCTCAGCGAACCCCTGTCTTGGACAGTCCAACTTCCAACAAGAATCGGGTATGATGCGGCACGGTAAAAAAACATGACTGACCCCGAGACAGAGCGAGCGCGCCTCGCGCGAATCTACTCGAAAATGAGCTACGGCGAGCTCGCTGAGATTCTCGGCGACGAAAAGTCGCTGACCGAGATTGCAAAAGCTGTGCTGGACGCCGAGATGGCTTCGCGCGGCATCACCCGGGAACCGGCCGTCAGCACCACCCATGCTCAGGAATCGCCGACGGATGGCGTCAACGCACCACGATACTCGGGGCCGCTTGTGATGGTGAAAAGATTTCGCGACCTGCCCGAAGCTGTCGTTGCGAAAAGCATTTTGGATTCGGCAGAGATCGACTCCTTCCTCGCTGATGAAAACATTGTGCGCCTCGATTGGTTGTATTCGAACTTGGTAGGCGGAGCGAAATTGATGGTGCGTCCGGAGGATTTGGACGAAGCGGCCAAATTGTTGGACGAAGTAAATCTCGCAAGCGATGACAATTCGACAGTTGACACTACGCAAAATGGAGAAGCGCACGAATGAAAACGATCAAAGGTCCGGCTATTTTTCTTGCTCAGTTCGCCGCCGATCAAGCGCCGTTCAACACTCTAAATGACATCGCACGTTGGGCCGCGAATCTCGGTTACGAGGGCGTACAAATTCCATCGTGGGACGCCCGCCTCTTCGATCTGAATCGTGCGGCCGAAAGCAAAGAGTATTGCGACGCCGTCCGCGGCGTCCTTTCCCAACACGGTCTAGTCGCCACGGAACTCTCCACTCATTTGCAGGGCCAACTCGTCGCCGTCCATCCCGCCTACGACGCGGCATTCGACGGTTTCGCACCGCCCAGCGTTCGTGGAAATTCCGCGGCGCGTCAGGCGTGGGCCGTTGAACAACTCCTCTTCGCCGCGCAAGCTTCAGCAAATCTCGGAATGAAAGCACACGTCACATTTTCTGGTGCGCTCGCTTGGCCCTATCTTTATCCCTGGCCGCAGCGTCCCGCTGGATTGGTCGAAACGGCATTCGACGAACTTGCCGCGCGTTGGAAACCAATTCTCGACGCGTTCGACAAAGTCGGCGTCGATGTTTGCTTCGAAATTCACCCCGGCGAAGATTTGCACGACGGCATCACCTTCGAAATGTTTTTGCAACGCCTGAATAACCATTCCCGCTGCAACATCCTTTTCGATCCGAGCCATTTCGTTTTGCAGCAGCTGGACTATCTCGAATTCATCGACCTCTATCACGACCGCATTAAAATGTTTCACGTGAAAGACGCCGAGTTCCGCCCCAGCGGCCGCCAAGGTGTCTACGGCGGTTTTCAGTCTTGGGTCAATCGCGCTGGGAGGTTCCGCTCGCCCGGCGATGGGCAGGTGGACTTCAAAGCAATTTTTTCAAAGCTCACGCAGTACGGGTTCGATGGTTGGGCCGTTCTCGAATGGGAATGCTGCATCAAGAGCAGCGAACAGGGCGCAGCGGAAGGCGCTCCGTTTATTTCGCGCCACATCATCGACGCGCCGCAGCGCGCTTTCGACGACTTCGCCGCTTCCGGCACCGACGCCGCGGCCAACCGAAAAATGCTCGGCCTCAAATAGCTTCTTCGACCGCCCT
>DATLVG010000156.1:0-7125 GCA_035577625.1 Candidatus Dormiibacterota bacterium | reverse complement strand
CGCTGAACCCTCAGAGCCATTGCATCTGGCTTTGCATGGTGGAACAATTTCAGCATCAGGTCAGCAGGTCGACGGTTAGCAGCTTGACCCGGGAAACATTTCCGCTCTCCCCGGTGTCTAATTCTCGAGAGCGGACAACGGGCTCAACCGCAAGGTTGATACAGCAGTTGGCCATGGATCGCAGGCCAGGCCCGCTAGCCATCAGGCGCCGGAACCCAGTTCCACCCTTCTCGCAAGAGGGTCGGCCCGGAAAGGCATCCAGTGTCCGATTGGGCTCTATCGTGGGGCCGTGACGAATCCGAACTAGTCGGCGAGCTGCAAGCCGGCTCGGAATCCGCCTTTGATTGGCTGGTCACGCATTACCACGCCGCGGTGTTCAATCTGATTCTCGGAATGCTCGGGGACACCTCCGACGCCGCCGATGCGACACAGGAAGTCTTTCTCAAAGCGTTCAAAGGAATTAAAAAGTTTCGCGGCGGCAGCTCTCTCAAGACCTGGCTCTACCGCATCGCGATTCGCGAAGCGCTCAATCACCGCCGCTGGTTCAAGCGTCATTTGCAGAAAAACGTTTCGATCGACGCCGAGCCGGAAGAAGGCCACGCGCCGCTGGAAATTGAGGATGCGGGCGCAACGCCCTTCGAGCAGCTCGCGTCGCGCGAAATTCAGGGCGCCGTGCAAGGCGCACTCGCGCAAGTTCCGGATGTGTTTCGCAGCGCGGTGATCTTGCGGGACCTCGAAGGCTTGAGCTACGAAGAAGTTGCAGAAGTTCTCGAATGCAGCGTTGGCACAGTGAAGTCCCGCATTTTGCGCGGGCGCCGCTCGCTGAAAGATTTGCTGGATCCGCTCTTGGGCGATTCCAGCCGTTCGGTTCACAGGGAAACCAGTCACGCTGTTTCTCCAACTGGTTTGCGTTCCTTGCTCGACGGAGCGAAAGAGGAAGCTTCATGAAGTGCGCCACGGTTCGGCCCAATCTGGCAGGTTATCTGGACGACGGACTCGCCTCGAACGCGAGTCAATCGGAACGCGTCCGGATGCGCCAGCACCTTGATTCCTGCGCGTCGTGCCGCGAAGATTTGCAGCGCTATCGCAAGCTTTCGCTGCTCTTGTCTCGCGCGCCGCGCGTTGTTCCGCCCGCCGACCTCGCCATTCGCATTAAAGTCGCTGCGGCCCAGAAGCAATCCACCCTGGGTTGGAAGCGGCGCTGGGTTGCGGCTCGCAATCGCATTGAAATTCTCACCGACAACGTGTTTCGCCCCCTCATGGCTCCTGCGACCGGCGGATTCTTTTCCGCGATTCTCGTTTTCGTCGTCGTGCTGCACATGATGGTTCCCGGAATTTCCGTGAAAGCCGTTGCGAACGACGTGCCGCTGAATTTGATGCAGCCTGCCGAGTTGCTCGCGCTCTCCGACAATCCCGGCAATTGGGCGCCCGAACAGCACGACACGGAGCTTTCGCTGCCGCACGGTTTGCTCGTGGACGTCACCGTGGATCAGCACGGCCAGATGCTCGATTATCAGATTCTTGCCGGGCCGGACAGCCGGGACATGCGGCATCAATTGAATCAGATGCTTTTGTTCTCGCGCTTCCGCCCGATGATGAGCTTTGGCCAAAAGGTCGCGGGCGGCCACGTCATCTTGAGCTTCAGCGCAGTCCGCGTTCGCGGCTAACCATGCCGGAAAATTTTCTCGGCCGATTTTTTCTTGCGCTGATTTTTTCTTCACTGCTTGCCGCGAAACTGTTTTCGCAGCAAGTTCCCGCCGGGGACGTAAAATTTCTGTTCGACGCCGTCAACTACGATCGTCACGCCGAAGGCCTTCCGCCTTTGAGGTGGGACGCGGAACTCGCCGCCGCCGCCCGCGCGCACGTCCATCAACTCGCCGAACGCGATCGCCTCTCGCACCAATTTCCCGGCGAGCCGGATATGACCGAGCGCGCCCGCACCGCCGGCGCGCATTTCAGCGCGCTCGCGGAAAATATCGCCGAAGCGCCGTCCATCGATGAGTTGCACATCGCCTGGATGAAGTCTCCGCCGCATCGCGCCAATATCTTGAATCCGAAATTGACTGCGATCGGAATCGCCATCGAACTGCGCGGTGAAGAGTATTTCGGCGTGCAGGATTTTTCCACTGCGGTGAACGTGCTCACGAAAGAAGAACAGGAAAAGAAAGTTGGAGAGCTGTTGCATGCACGCGGATTGCGTATCGCGGAAAATCCGGCCGATGCGCGCAAAGCCTGCGATTCTTCGGTGGCAATTCTAGGCGTGACGTCCATGGCAATCTTGCATTTTGAATCGCCAGACTTGAATGCATTGCCCGAGCAGTTTGGCGACGCAATTAAAAAGGGGAGTTACAAAACCGCCGCCGTCGGCGCGTGCAGTGCGGCGGATCCGAAAGGCTTTTCGCGCTTCCGGATCGCCGTCCTACTTTATTGAAGCGCGCGTTCAGTCAATGCCGTGAATGCGCAGGCTTACGAGCTGATCGATCGTCAGATCTTTCATGCCGCGCGATTTCAGGTTGGAAATAAATTCCGGCGTCACGCCGTGAATGCGCATGGCGATGAGTTGATCGGGCTCCGGATGTTTGTAACCGAGCGATTCGATCTTGTCGATAAACTCCGGCGAAACTCCGTGAATGCGGAACGCGATTAGTTTCTGCAGTTCGATGTGGTCGTAGCCTTCTTTTTTGAGTTGCGCCATCCATTCCGGCGTCGCGCCGTGAATGCGCATGGCGATTAAATCGTCTTCGCTCGGTGTGTAGCCCGCGCTACGAACGGAGCGCACAAATTCCGGGGAGACTCCGTGAATGCGGAACGCGACGAGTTTGTCGCTGTCGTCCGTGTCCAATCCTTCCTTGCGAATTTCTTGGATGAACTTGGCGTCGACGCCAAAAATCCTGAACGCAATCAATTTGTCGGAATCGAGATTCCGCAATTTCAGATTCTTCATTTCCTGCGCGAAATTCACGCTGACGTCGAAGATCGCCATCGAGAGTATTTTGTCGGGATCGACGCTAAAGCCGAGGGCGCTCATCGAAGTGGCGTACTTCCCATCGGGAAAAAAATGGAAGACACCCGCTCCTTCCGAATCCTCGATGTAGCCCTCGCACTCGAAGCGGCCGGCGTCGCGGCGGATGGTGAATTTCACGTCGTGTTTGGCTTTGACGGAGAAGTCGAGACCTTCGAAGGAGTTTACGGGCCAGTCCGACTCGTGATTGTTGGAGTGGCCCTTCCAATGTTGCAACAGCGCGAAGCGGACTTTGCCGGGCTCATCGGACGGCTGCACCGTCCAGCTCCCGTTCTGTTGCTGCACGTCCGTCGCAAAGAGCCCGAGGGCGCAAACGAGGGCGATGCAGGACGCAACGATACTTAAAACGAGTTTTTTAGGACTCATAACGTCTCCTTCGTGATTTACCGGGCTGACTTACTCGAGAAAACCGTTTGTGCTAAAAAATGTCCGCATTCTTGAGCTGGATCAGTTTTTCGATCGTCAAGTCCTTGAAGCCGTGGCTCTTCGCTTTCTGAACAAATTCTGGCGTGACGCCCATGATTTTTGCGCTGGTGACTTGTTCGGCGTTTAGCTTGTAGCCTTCCGCCGCGAGGGCCTTCACGTATTCCGGCGTAACTCCTTGGATTTTCATGCCGACGATTTGTTCCGCGTCCGGCTGGAAGCCGAGGTCGCGCATTTCCTTGATGTATTCCGGTGTGACGCCCTGGATCTTCATTCCAACGATCTGTTCCTCGTCCGGCTGAAATCCGGCGGAGCGAATCTGTTGGACGTATTCCGGGGTAACTCCCTGGATTTTCATGCCGACAATGTGCTCCGCATCTGGCTTATAGCCGAGGTCGCGAATTTTTTTGACGTACTCGGGCGTTACTCCCTGAATTTTCATGCCGACGATTTGTTCGACGTCCGGCTTGAAGCCTAGATCGCGCATCTGTTTGATGTATTCGGGAGTGACGCCCTGGATCTTCATGCCGACGATTTCCTCGGCGTTCGGCGTGTAGCCCGCGTCGCGAATGGACTTGATGTATTCCGGCGTGACGCCTTGAATCCGCATGCTCAAAATTTCTTCGACACCGGGATTGAATCCGGCGGCGCGAATTTGTTTGACGTATTCAGCTGTGACGCCCTGGATTTTCAGGGAGACAAGTTCGTCGACGTCGAGATGATCGAAGCCGACAGACTTCATTTCTTCAATGTAAGAGGATTTGACCGACGATTGTTCCTGGGGTTGCGCGAGAGGTTGTGGCGTGGGAACCGGATATGGCATGGGCGTTGGATCCGGCATCGCCACGGCCGTTGCGACCGGCATCGCCAAAGAAGTTGCCACTGGCATGGGTTTTGCAATTGGCGCAGGCCTTGGCGTTGGCGCTGGAACAGCCTGTGCTGCCGGAGTGAACAAAGCCTTTTCGATTCGCGCTGCGGCGGCAGGGTGAGCGACACCGTAGAGCAGGGAAGCGGCAGCGATGGCTGCGGCGAAGCAGACGAAACTTGCACCAAGGCCCGCGGTGCGATTCTCCGCTGCGTGACGAAGGCCAAGAATTCGAGAGATGCGAGCGGCGAGCGGGCTGCCGTTTGCGGCGAGACTGAAGGCCGGAGTGGCGCGCCATTCCTCCATGGTGGTGAGCGCGCGCGCATAGCCGAGATGATTGCCGCAAGCGGCGACGGCAACGTCGTCGCAGCAGTTTTCACGTTCGATGCGCACGCGCTTGTTCAGCCACCAAACCGCCGGATGGAAAAAGAGAAGCGATTCGACGACGGCTTGGAAAAGATTGACAAAGGCGTCGAAGCGGCGAATGTGTGCGAGTTCGTGGACGATGACGGCTTCGATTTGATCTTCGGTGAGTCCGGTGAGCGCGCGAACGGGAAGAAGAATGACGGGACGGAACCAGCCGATGACGGCGGGCGCGTCGAGCCAACGGCATTCGCAGAAGCGGATGATGCGCGTGATGCCGAGGCGCGACTGGAGTTCGCGGCACTTCGCCAGGAGCGCCGGCGCGACGGAGAGGGAGGCGGCGCGGCGGAGGCGTTCGAGATAGATGAGACTGCCAGCGGTGCGCAGGGTGAAGAAGAGAACTCCAGCGAGCCAGAATTCGACGAGCAAGGGAAGCGCTTGAGCGGACAGAGATTTTACGGCGGGCGCGCCGGCTAGGACAGCATGCCCGGATTGCGTCGAGAAAGTTTTCTGCATAAATGCGACAACGGGCGTGGCGGCGGCTTCCGTGGCCTGTAGCGCGGATTCCGAGTTGAGGAGCAGGACAAACGTGATAGCGACGGATGCGACCATCGCAAGAAGCGTGAGGGCGCCAATGATGTAGCGTGCCGAAGCGCGGCGGAAGAGAGTGAGCGCCACCGAGGCGACGGCCGCAAGCGCGAAGCCTTGCCAGACGAAATGAAGCAGGGACCAACCGAGCGTGCGCAAAGTGTCAGGAGCGAACAAGGACATTAGGCCGGTCATTTCTGTTTCCTTTCGTATTCGTCGAGCAGACGGCGAAGTTCTTTGAGTTCTTCCTTGGAACTGTGGCGTCCGGCGAGGGCGTGCAGCATGAGTTCACTGGCGGAGCCCTGGAAGACGCGCTGCATCACGTCGGCGGCGAATTGCTGCTTGGTCTTTTCCGCAGGCTCGCCTGCTTCATAGACGTGTGCGCGCTGCGTTTCGCTGCGGGTGACGATGCCCTTTGCGGTCATGATCTGCATAAGCTTTAAGACGCTGGTGTAGCCGAGTTGTTTGGTCGCGCTCAGGATTTCGTGGACTTCGCGGACGGTGGAAGGCCCGCGAGACCAGAGCACCTGAAGGATCTCCAACTCGGAAGGAGTCGGGTTTTGTTGTGCCGTGGCTTTCATGAAACGGAGGCTACTACGAAGGATTTCGTATTGTCAACGAAAATCTTCGTAGTTGGCGAAATATTTCTTTTGGGCAGTCGGAGGGATAGGCGAGTGAACCCTCACGGCCGACTGTCGAACCCTAACGCGATTCTAACGGAGTGCCTACTCCGTGGTCTGCAAACGGCGAGGCGATATGTATCTATGAGGTCGCTTCTTCATTTATGTGAAGAAGACGCCATTCTGTTCGCGCCCGAGCACGGAAATTAGGTTCCGGCTAGGGTCCGGAGATTCGGATTCGAATCGGAAACCGGACTGCTCGGCGGACCATTTAATCGTAGCTCCCGTGCTGAGGAATGTGCCCTTGAAGTTCTGCGCTGTGTTATTGAGTTGCGCCATGTCGTGTATGCCGTTCCATTCGACATCGAAGGAGACCGTTGCGCGAACAGGGGCGACCGGAGCAATCGCCGGGAATGGGTAATCAGGATCACCGGGTAGTCCAAGGCCAAGGGTCAGTGAGTTGGCGATGTCGTGGTCATCGAAAACGTTTAAGTTGTTCACGCGCAAACTCGCGCGGCCCGCGTCGAAGTTAACTTCGACGGCGTCATGATTCACGAGGATCATCCAGAACACATCGTTCGAATCGATGTGGACGTTGTAATCGTGAATCTGTAGCGGGAGGCTTGCCGATCCAGCCGGACCGGTATACAAATCGAGTCAAACGAAAGCGAACGTACGATTGTGCTGGCGACCGTCAATGCCGACGAACTTGCCCTGGCTGAAACCCATGTCTGCCTGGAATGCCAGAGGCGTTGTGGCGCCCGTGTTGGTATTGGTCCCCGTGCCGCCGCCGCGGATGTGCGTGAGACCCACGAATCCGTCAAAGTCCGTGATCTGTGATGGGTCGTTCAGTTTTGCCAAAGGGTTGGCGGGGTTCAATGGATTATGGTGGACTACTACTCCAAAGGGCTTAAAGGGAGTAACGCCACCGGGAATTGGACTCGCGATTGCGCACGAGGCGTTTTCAGAGTCTTCGCCTTCGTCGGCAAGGACTAACTTCGGGGTCAAAAAGCTTACGCCCGCTACTGTGCCAGCCACTCCGTGTATGAGGCCGCGCCGGCTGAGCCGTGTTTGCTTAACTCTTTTCCAAAACGACGGGTCTTGTTCATTCATCACTTTTCTCCTTTAACGCGCCGTCAGCGGACAGAAAGAGGATGCGTTGACCGGCGAGTCGTGGCCCGAGTCCCGAAAATATCCCTTAGAAACCATGAAAAGGAACGCTGCGCAGGGAGAGCTAGATCAAC
>DATLVG010000155.1:0-36493 GCA_035577625.1 Candidatus Dormiibacterota bacterium | reverse complement strand
CGGCGCGAAGATAAAGCGGTCTGGTGGGAGTATTACCGGTTGCGAGACATGAAGGATGAAGGGATGCTGGAAGAGCGCTCGGCACTGGTGGGCCTGAAACATGAAGGGCACGTCAGAATGGCGAAGAAGAGTCCCGTGGAGCGTTATTCATTTCCAAAGCAAGAGACAGAAATCCGGCGGGGCGATAAGTTGTGTCACGGCGAACTAAGCATCGGGACGGTTGAGCGGATTGACGTTGGGGAACGCGCGATCGAAATAAAACGCACGGTGAAAACAGCGGCGACGCATCCGACGAGTGTTTTTGTAGATGGCCGGGGGCCGAAATGGGAGGTATTGGCGGAATCCATCTTCGAGTTAGGCGAACGAGTAAGTGAGGGTGAAGTGCGCGCGGGAAGGGCAGCGGCATGGGATCTGCTGTTGAAGAACAAGCCGCGGTTGGCAGAGGGAGAAACTATCGCGGCGATTGGCGCGGAGACGACGGTGGAAACGGCATGCCGAATCGGCTCGGCGCTAGCCGGCTCGGTGTTTGCGATCCAGGGGCCACCAGGAGCGGGCAAGACATTCACGGCCGCGCGAATGATTTGCCGGTTGGTGAAGGAAGGCAAGCGGACAGGTGTGACGGCACACAGCCACAAAGCAATCGGAAAGCTTTTGCAGGAAGTTCAAGTGGCGGCGGACGAGGCGGAAATTGAAGTGCAGTGCGTGCGAAAGGTTGGAGAAGAAGCGCGCGAGGACGAAATTCGCGGCGTCGAGGTAACGGGCGACAACGCCTTGCCTCTGGCGAGGATAGGGTCGAAGGCAGCGCAGGTGGCGGCGGGCACGGCATGGATGTGGGCAAGGCCGGAATATGCCGGCGCTGTGGACGCACTTTTCATTGATGAAGGGGGGCAGATGGCACTGGCGGATGTGGTTGCGGCGGCGCGCGCAGCGACGAATCTAGTTTTGGTAGGCGATCCGCAGCAGTTGCAGAGACCATTGAAGGGAAGCCATCCCGAAGGAGCCGAGAAGTCAGCGTTGGAACATTTGATCGGGGATCGGAAAACGATTTTGCCGGAGATGGGAATGCTTTTGCCGCAGACGCGCAGAATGCATCCGGATGTGTGCCGATTCACGTCGGAGGTTTTCTATGAAGACAAGCTGAAATCACATCCGGTGACGCGTCCGTTTGTCTTGGAAGGCCATGCGCAGTTTAAAGAGCCGGGCTTATATTTCGTACCAGTGAGTCACCAAGGAAACCAGAACTCGTCGTCAGAGGAAGTAGAGACCGTGGCGCGAATCGTACAGAGCCTGCTGAAGCCGAAAGTTAAATGGTTTTACGGAGAGGCGAATCGGCGTTCGTTGAAACGCGAAGAGGACATTCTGGTGGTGGCGCCGTACAACGCGCAGGTGAGCGACCTTGCGGAGCGATTGCCGGGGATGAAGATTGGGACAGTGGACAAGTTTCAAGGGCAGGAAGCGCCGGTGGTGATTTATTCGATGACAACGTCTTCGCCGGAAGAAACGCCGCGCGGGATGGAATTTTTGTACAGCCTGAACCGGCTGAACGTGGCGACGTCAAGAGCGATGACGGCAGTAATCGTCGTGGGAAATCCGCGGCCATTCGAACCGGAGTGCCGGAGTCCGCGGCAGATGCAATTGGCAAATGCGCTGTGTCGCTATCGCGAGCTTGCGGTCACAGTTGATGAGGCTGAGCTGTAAGCGGCTGGGAAGGCGACGAGGAAAAGTCAGAATTCGCGCCCTTCAACCAAGAGGGCGGACTAAGTCCCGTCCCTAAACTGAGACAAAACGAAGACGTAAGAGAAAAAAAGAAGCCTGGGTTCGGAAGAGAACCCGGGCCGTGGCAGGAGGCGGCGGGTGTTCGCCTGTCCCACTGGGGCAGGGTACCGACGGTAAGTACTCTGAAAACAGAAAAACAGGCAGTTACTCTGAAGCGGGGGCGGGCATGACATAGCCCGAGTGGGCAGGTAGGCCGGCGCGTTCGAGTTGGATGGTGACGTGATCGATGGCGAAGGAATCGTGGAGTTTTTGGCGGATGGCGGTGAGGACGGTTTCGCATTCGTCCATGTGCATGTCGGGAACGCGGGCGTGGCAGCTCATGGCGTTGTGGTCGCCGCCGAGGGACCAAATATGGACATCATGGACTTCCTGAACGCCAGGGACAGTGAGGATGGCACGGGCAACTTCTTCAACTTGCAGATTTTGAGGACGGCCTTCGAGCAGGATATGTGCGGAGGCACGCAAGATGCCGATGCTGGACCATAGAACAAGGAGGCCGATGGCGAGACCGAGGAGGGGGTCAATCCAGTGGTAGTTGGTGTAGTGGATGGCGATGGCGCCGGCGATGATAGCGATGTTGGAGAGAGCGTCGCCGAAATTGTGAACGAGAATGCTGCGAAGGTTTAGATCCTTGTGGCCGCGCATTACGGCGAGGGTGATGCCACCGTTGACGGCCAGCGCGGCGAGAGAAGTCCAGATCATCCAGCTTTCGACGACTTCGACCGGGGCACGGAGGCGTTCGATGGCTTCGTAGCCTAGCCAAGCGGAGAGAAGAACGAGAAGGACCGCATTGGTGAACGCGGCGAGAGTTCCGGCGCGATGGTAACCGTAGGTTTTGTCGCGGTCGGCAGGGCGTTCTGCCCAGCGCATGGCGAGCCAGGAGATACCGAGGGCTGGAACGTCGGAAAGGTTGTGAACGGCGTCGTTTAACAGGGCGACGCTGTGACCGAGGAATCCACCAAAAATTTCGGCGACGACGAGGCCAAGAGTAGCGACCATGGCCCAGGCGAGAACGCTCGGCTTGAGAGGCGGATGAACGTGGCCATGGCCACCATGAGAATGGGCGTGTGAATGACCATGATCACCGTGCGAGTGATCGTGACTATGACCGGGGCCGGAGTGGGAATGGTCGTGCATTCATCCTTATTCTAAAGCACGTTGCCGGTGACGGCGTAATGGTGTGCGAAAAGGTCGATGGGTGGGCATGCAGGTGGGCGAGTGTTGTTAGGCAGTTTGACACTACGAGTCAGGGAAGCGATTGACGGTGGTGTAAACCACTGCGAGTATCGGATGAGCGTGCGCGGCTCCCGCTAGACGAACGGAGAAGCGAGCCGTTTCAGGGGCATCGCAAGAAGACATGTCAGTCCCGGTCAGTAAATTAAGTTTTTGGGGTGTGCGCGGCTCCACGCCAACGGTGGATCCGGCAACGTGGCGCTATGGCGGAAACACCCCGTGCCTTGAGTTGGTGGCACCGGACGGGACGCAATTTATTTTGGATTGTGGGACAGGGTTGCGGTCGCTTGGAACGCGCTGGAGCGTTCCGACTGCGGGACGAAATCCCGAAACTCACATTCTCGTGACGCATTATCACTGGGATCATATTCAAGGGATTCCATTTTTCATGCCGCTTTATGCGGAAAACAATGCCTTCCATTTTTATAGTTTCCGGTCGAAGTATCTTGGACGCGACAGCTTGAAGCAGGTGTTTGAAACACAAATGGCGATGCCGTATTTTCCGGTGGACATGTCCGCGATGAGCGCAAAGCGGAAGTTCATGGAAGTGGCGGCGGGCGAGACGATAACGATCGGTGAGAATCGAGTGACGGCGCGTGAATTGAATCATCCGCAAGGCTGCCTCGGTTACCGAATTGAAACTTCGGCGGGGACCGTCGTTTACGCGACGGACAATGAGCCGGGCAACGCGAAGCTGGATGCCTCGCTCCGGGAACTCGCACGGGGCGCCGATATCTTTATTAATGATGCGCAATATACGCCGGAGCAGTTGGCGACGGTTCGCAAAGGCTGGGGGCATTCGACGTGGCTGGAAGGCGTGAATATCGCGAAGGAAGTGGGCGCGAAGACGTTGGTGCTGTTCCATCACGATCCAGATTCGACGGACCGGATGGTGGATGGGCTGCTGCGGCAGGCACGCGAGGAATTTGATTCGGTGTTCTCGGCGAGCGAAGGAATGGTGATTACACTTGGGTCTGCCGAGGGGCGAATGGAAGCGCATATGCCGGGAACACGGACAGCGCTGCGGCGAGAAGCGCAATTTCGCGCGAAGGTGAGCGGCGTCACCGAAAGTGGACAACAGTTTGAAGAGGAAACGATTGTGCGGGACCTATCGCTGCAAGGAGCGCTGATTTCCCTGCATCATAGTCCGCGGTTGCAGTCTGAGCTGCAGGTAACGATGGAAGCGCCGGGCGAGGATGGCACGCACGCAATGAAGCTGCGGGGCTACGTGGTTCGAGTGGATACTGGGGCGGAAAAAGGGCACAGCGCCGTCGGCGTCGTTTTTACGGACTAAACTCTCGAGAAACGCTTATTTAAGAGATTCGATTTTTGCTTCGAGGTGCGCGAGAGCAGCTTCGAGGGTTTTGCGGTGATTCGGGTGGGTTGCGGTTTCCAGGTCTGCCAGCACGTGCTTTTTGGATAATTCGAGTCCCTGACGTTCGCGCTCGTTATTCAACTGTTCCTGTGTTTTCTGCGACTTATCGCTGGGGGATTTGTCCGCACGGTTCTCAGCCACCTGGGATTCCACGTCTTTGCTTTCCCAACCGCGTGCCATGCCTTCATTCTGCCACACGAAGGCCGGGCTGGCCGGAAGAATATTAAGAAATAAGCGCAAGCTTGCTAGGCGCCCGCGGCGCGGGCTTTGGGATTTTCCGGCGGCCTGGCACGAACGAAACTGCGAATGGCGGATTCGGCGCGGCGGGCATTACGTTCGGCAAAGACTCCACGGAAAGAAAAAACAGTTTCGCCCCCGGACGCTTCCAAGATGAGAAGCCAGGAACGCTCGGCGCGCTGTAGAAATAAAGACGATAGCGGCGCGATCGGGAGAACCACTGCCGGCCGCAAATTCGGCTTCATCGCCAGGATTTGCTCGGAATTGACATAGAGGCGCACGGGGATCGCGAGGGCGCCTCCCGAGGAGAATTCGGCGCCGGTTAAAACGATTTGTTCGGCAATCGGGCCCGACAATTGGGGTTCGGAAGATTTTTCGGAGATAGGCGGCAAGAGAATCGAAGTCAGAAAGATCGCCAGGCCGAAGACGGAGGCGATCCAACTTTCCGGAAGTGCCAGCGGGAGCAGAACTAGAGCGGCTCCAAAGAAACCCAAGAAGAGGCGAAAAGCGAACCAGGAGTGCGGGTTACGACGCGGATGCAAATGGTGCTGAAGTTGTCCGATGGGCGACGCGGGAAGCGATCTGAGGCCTGCTTGAGGGCGTAAAGAAGCGTTCGATTCGTGGTTAGCCGGCGTATTGGTGGTCTTGCTCATGTTCGGTATTCGTTGCTCGCGCGAAATCATGTTAGCAGGAACGGGAGCAAAATAGCGCGATTGGCGTGTGGAAGCTTCTCCCGCGGAAGCTTTTGTTATCAAAAAGACATAACTCAGATGAGGAAGTCCTATCTTCGGAGTGGGCAAGAGCGGCGAGAATACAGGTACGAACAAGAATGGAGCAGGAGAGTCTTATGAAGCGTCACTATACATTTGCAACTGCATTGCTGCTGAGTCTGATGATCGCGGCGGGCGCTAAATCCGGCGCCCCGCAATCGGAGGACGCGTCAAAGGTTGTCGCGATGGAGAATCTCTGGAACCAGATGCAGTTGAATCATGATGCAGTCGCGATGGAGAAATTGTTGGATGAGGATTTTGTGCTAACGGACTACGACGGGACATTGTCGACCAAGAGCCAGTTTCTGGATTCGATCAAGGATATGTCGATCAAGCTGACGCAGGAAATGTCCGAAGGAATGAAACTGCACCAGCACGGAAATACGGTAGTGGTGACGGGAGCCACGCGGGAAAAAGGAACACAAAACGGGAAGTCATTTCAACACTACGGAAGATTTACGGACACGTGGATTAAGAAGGATGGACGGTGGCTGTGCGTGGCGAGCCACCTGGGCGTGATTAGCAAGTAGCCAGCCGGAGAGATTCGCGCAAAATTGAGGCCAAACGAAGCGCCGCTCTACGGTTGTACTCTACAATACAAAGTACTTGACAATAGAAACTAGGACGGCTAATATGGTTTTGCGGCGGAGAAAACCTAGAGGCGCATCCACATCATGTTCAAACGAATCGCGGCCATTATCGGCATATTTGCGTGTACGTGTGTCGCGTGGATGATTTTGGGCACATCGATTTTCTACCGGACGGACAATCTGGGCCCGGTGTTGTCTTCGCGTGTCGGTTCGACGTGGGGAACGGATCAGGAGCAGCGGCCGCCGTCGACGAACTACTTTACGGACGAAGTGAAGACGGTGGTAGTGGAAGAAGACAAGAAAAAGATTGAGAAGCAGGAGCACTACAGTCTGGCGCATTTTGTGCCGCTCGACTCGAGCCATATCGAGGCAGACTTCCAGATTGATTACCGCAAAAAAGGACTGCTGTGGTTCAGCACATACAAGGTGGCGTTCGACGGAATTTACACGTTCAAAAATCCAACGGCACAAGAGCGGGTTTTCACAATTCGGCTGCCCCTGCCAGCAAAACAGGCCGTATACGACAATCTGCAACTCACGTTGGACGGGACGCCGCTCACCTTGACTTACGGTGGAGCGGAAGTTTCAGCAATGGGGCGCGTGCCAGCGAATGGCACGGGTACGTTAAAAACGGGATACCGGTCACAGGGGCTGGACACCTGGAGCTATCAGTTCGCGAACGGAGAGGACGTCGCGCGGATCAATGACTTCCATCTTTTGATGAAGACGAATTTTGGCGGATTCGATTTTCCGGAAAACACGCTGTCTCCGACGGAAAAGCGCGAGACGGCCCAGGGATGGGATCTGAAGTGGGATTACCAGAACCTGGTGAGCGGATTTAACGTTTCGCTGAAGATGCCACAGAAACTGCAACCAGGGCCGCTGGCCGGGAAGATTTCGTATTTTGCGCCGGTATCGCTATTTTTCTTTTTCTTTCTGATTTTCATCCTGTCCGCCTTGCGCGGGATCGATTTGCATCCGATGAACTATTTCTTTCTGGCTGCAGCATTTTTTGCGTTTCATTTGCTGCTGGCGTATTTGTGCGACCACGTTTCGATTCACGCGGCGTTTGCGATTTCCTCGGTTGTGTCGATTCTCCTCGTGGTGAGTTATTTGCGGCTGGTGGTGAATTTCAAGTTCGCCTTAATCGATGCCGGACTGTCACAGCTGATCTATCTGGTGCTGTTTTCCTATGCGTTTTTCTTTGAGGGATTCACCGGCTTGGCGGTAACGATTGGGGCGATTCTGACACTGTTTGTGGTGATGCAGATGACGGGGCGGATTAGGTGGGAGGAGAAGTTCGCCAAACGCATGGAGGCACGAACCTGAGGAGGAAATTTGACACAGAGACACGGATGAGGCGCGGAGAACGCACGGGGCTTAGTCACGCTCGGAGACTGAGCTTCCTGCGCTCTTGGCCACGGAATCACAGGATGACGCGTGGCAACTTCTGCTGTCTGAAGCACATCTGATTATCCGTCCAGCCTGCTGCAGTGGTGGCCTTATGAAAGCCGCATCAGCTGTCCTGCTTTTGCTGTCACTCTTCCCCGGAACTTCTCATTCGCAGAGTCTGTTTGACGGTACCTGGATCATCGGTACGAGCAAGAATGACGATCTCGCACACGCAAAGCCAATCGTGTTTTTGTTGTCAGATGGTGTATTTCGATACGGCGACAGAGTGCTCAAGGTAGATGGTACGGATCAAAAGGTTCCACCCACAGGCTATTGGGACACTGTCAGCGTTCGCATTGTGGATGATCACACGGTTGAGCTCATCTCTAAGAAAGGTGGGAAGGCGATGTATGCGGAGACAGACAGCGTGTCTGCTGACGGTAACAGGCTCACGCAAGTAGTAAAGGACATGACAGAAGCGGAGTCCGTCACATTGGAGAGTGTGTATAAGAGGGTTGCTCCTGTCCCCCCTAACGCACACCTGCTATCAGGAACGTGGCAAGTGTTCAAACAAAGCCGGTCGCAGAACAGCACAATCATTTCCTACAAGTGTACGGCAGAAGGATTCAGCGCGTGGACACCGCTCGGCGAGCGACTCGACGCAAAATTTGATGGCAAGTTCTACATGATGGAGGACGATCCGGGCCACACCATGGTGTCAGTGAAAATGATAAATCCCCGTACCATCGAACAGACCAATAAACGTGATGGCAAGATCGTCTTCTTGGTGCGATTGGAAGTTGCGCCCGACGGCAAAACCATTCACGCATCCTCCAAAAGCGCGGAAGACGGAAGTACGCACGCCTGGGAACTATACAAGAAGCTGAATTGATGTCTAGGGAAAGCGCTTTGGCTGCTCTTCGCGATTGACTTCAGCAAAATCGAACCGAGATTCCTCCGCCCCGTAGGTTGGCACGGCAAACGGCGGCGGGCCAGCTCACTTCGGTTGGGATGTCAGTTCTTAAAACCGCAAACCACGCAAGGTCACCGCCCCAGGGCCCACAAAAAAAACGCTGGCACCTGCGCTACACCGACGTGCTTAGTGGGCGGCGGGCTGAGCGGTTGGGGGAAGGAGGCCGTTCAGGCGGAGGTACATTGACTGGGCGGAGTAGTGGTCGGCCCAAGAGTTCGCAAGAATGAATATGGAGCCGGCGCGTGTAATGTTTTGGCCCTTAAAGAGCGGGACGGACTCGGCGAGATGAGAGTCGTCAACTTTGGCAAGGGCCGTGGAGCAGAAATCAAAAGAACTCTTAAGAGCGGCCACCAGCTTCTCTTTGCTGTCTGTATCCGCAAGCTTTGGAACTTCCGGCGCGGCGACACCGGCGATTTTGGAGCAGAAATTGTTATTGGATTCAGAGATGTGCAGAATGAGATGACCAAAGGTGATTTGGTCGGGGGTCGGCTTGAAGGAAAATTTATCGGCGGGCATGGCTTCTGCGGCTGCTGCCATTCTTTTGGAATAGCGGGCGAGACCGTCGCGGAGGGCGTCGGCCAGGGGAGATACGGATGGAGCGGGGGCGGTGGAAGCAGCTTGTGCGAGGGAGATTGCCGGTGCGAGAGCGAGAAGAACCAAGGAAGTGATGAAGCGTTTCATGGGGCCTCCAGAAAAGACGCGGGATAGCTTACGCCGCGAAGAAAAGCGCGGCAAGTAGGAAGCGCAAAACGAAAGTTATGCAGACCGTGCCCTTTCCTGCATCGGCGGGGAGTGCGTCGCGAATAGCCTTTGCCAAGCTTAACGGGGCTAAAAAGCCCCTCAGCTACACAAACCAGAAAGAGCGCACGCTGAAGCGTAGGCTACAGGTTTATTTGCGTTTAACGATTAGGACGGTGTCCGGCGTGTAGAAAGCAGCTTCGGTGAATTTTCCAGAGGAGTCGCGTTTGAATTCGATGGAATAGCCTTCGAGGCCTTTAAGGTTGAAAGTAGTGCCGCGGCGGGGGATGAGCTCGCGCTCGGGAGCGCCCGGCTGGCTCATGATGAGGGTGTGATCGCCACGAAGCGCGATGGTCGTGGGAGTGGGATCACCGGGGAAAATGTATTGGCCGGTGAGAGTTTCAAGGAAGGCGTGGTCGGTAAGCTGCCTGTCCGGCATACGCGTGAAGACAATGTCTTTGACGCGGGGTTCGAGTGGCATGGCAAGCGAAGAAATATCTCCGGCGAGATCGGAGAAAAATTCGAGTTTCTGGTTAGCAAATGGATCTTGTGGGTCGAACGGAACCTCGAAGACGTCGTAGTGGTAGTGCTTCATGTGAAAGCTCAGATTGTTCAGCTTAACAAGAAGGCCTGCTGGTTCCTGGGCGACGGATACGATTCCATAGCCAGGATGTTCATAATCACCGACGTATTCTCTGATGTCGTGAGAAAGGTGAGTGTCTTTCTTACGAAGGTCGTAGCCTTTGGATTTAGCGTCGGCTTCGGATTGGCGGCCAGCGGTTTCTGAATCGAGAAAGCGCTTGCCCCACGGGATTTGCTCGGCGCCGAGAAGCCGATCGATGGCGTTGAAGGCGATGACGTCGGGCAGCGGGGAGCCATCAAGATTCGTGAGGACGACAACGCCGATTTTCTCGTTAGGCAGAAACGTGAAGATGGAACTGAAGCCATCGAGATTGCCACCGTGCTCGATGCGCTTGTGGCCTCGATAGGTTGAGATGAAGAAGCCCATGCCGTAGCTGTTTTCGCCGAGCTCGGGATAGTCGGGCGTGCCGGAGATAGCCATTTGCGGAGTTTGCATCTGCGAAGAATTATTTTCGGAAAGGAGTTGCCGGCCGCTGTACGCGCCCTTGTTCAAATGGAAGAGAAGATAGTGACTCATGTCTTCGGCGTTGGAGTTGAGTTCGCCGGCGGGGCCAAGAGCGCAAGTGTCCGGACAAGTGGCTTCGAAAGGCATACGTTTTAGTTCGGCCTTGAGGTCGTGGCCTTTTTGGTAAGGCAACGCGAAATCGGGGCTTGCCTGAAGTTCCTTCAGCGAAAAAGTTGTGGTGTTCATACCGAGCGGTGCGAGAACGCGCGTGCGAAGAGAGTCTTCCCATTTTTTGTTGTCGAGAAGGCCGGCGACGTAGCCCGCGGTCATGAACATCAGGTTGTTGTATTGGAAGGTGGAGCGAAGAGGTTTGTTGGGTTCAAGATATTGCAAGCGGTGAATGAGATCGTCACGGGAAAAATCGGAGCTGTACCAAACCATGTCATGCCGGGGAAGGCCGGAACGATGCGTGACCAGATCGCGGACGGTCATTTGTTCGGTGAGGACGGGGTCGTAAAGTTTAAACGCGGGGAAGACGGTGCGAACGGGAATGTCCCAGCCGCCTTTGCCTTCGTCCATGATGATGCCGAGATCGGAAACGGTGAAGGACTTTGTGATGCTGGCGATGGCGCAGAGCGATTTGGGCGTCATGGGAAGCTTTTTTTCCACGTCGCGGTAGCCGTAGCCTTTAAGGAGAATAACTTTGTCGCCCTGGACGACGGCAACTGCAGCGCCGGCGCCGTGCCAGTCTTTGAGGGTTTGGTTGACGAAATCGTCGAAGCCGTCGAGCGCTTTAGCGGGATCGACCGGTTTTTGTTGGGCGAATGCTGGTACGGCGAGCGACAGCGCAGCAACAAGAAAGTGGGAGGCTAGACGTTGAAAGCGCATAAGATGCTCCTGGAAATACCATTCTGAATTGGTCGCGCGTCAAAGTACTTGCGTACCTTCGAGAAGTCAATGGGAGACGGGGAGGAGATCCATGGGGCAAGGTAGCTCGGCTCTGGGAATTGTGTGGGGCGGATTGATTGCCGGGACGATGGACATCACCGCGGCAATTTTGACCTATAAGATACGAAATAACGTGTCGCCGGTTCGTATTTTGCAGTCGGTCGCAAGCGGATTATTAGGCAAAGATGCATTCGCAGGGGGGACGCGCACCGCTGCGTTGGGGCTGTTTCTGCATTTCGTGATCGCATTCGGCGCAACTACGGTTTTTTATCTGGCGAGCCGGAAGATGCCGTGGCTTATACAGAACGCAGTCCTTGCCGGGATTTTGTACGGAATTGTGGTGCAGCAATTCATGCAACAGGTTGTGCTGCCGCTTTCGGCGTTTCACAAGGCGCCGTTTAGTGTCACTGCGCTTGCGATTGGACTTTTGACACACATTATTTGCGTTGGTTTGCCGATAGCGCTGGCGGTGAAGAAGTTCTCGGCTTGATGATCTCTATTTTGCAACACCAACAGCTTTTCCAGCGACGGTGAGGACGACGCCTGATTTGGCGCCGGTGGCATGACCAGAGTCCCAGGTGAGTTGGCCATTGACGAAAACTTTTTCGATGCCGGTGGGCAGTTCAAAGGGCTTTTCGAAGGTGGAACGATCGATGACTGTGTCGGGATTAAAGAGGACGAGGTCGGCGAAGTTTCCGACTCTGAGTGTGCCGCGATCTTTCCAGCCGAGGCGCTTCGCGGGAAGGGAAGTCATTTTGCGGATGGCTTCCGGCAGCGTGATCCATTTCTTTTCGCGGACATAGAGACCTAGAACACGCGGAAAAGTTCCGGCGCCGCGCGGGTGTTCGGAACCGATGCCGCCGTCGCTGGCGACCATGACCCAGGGTTGTTGATAGAAGGCTTTGACGTCGTCTTCGACCATGGAGTGGCCGATGACGCCGGCTTCGGTGTCTGCAGCGTCGCCCTCGCGGACGATGCGCATGTACATTTCAACGGGAGTTGTGTTGTACGTTTTGGCGAGCTCGCCGAGCGTGTGTCCGACGTACGCGGAATTCGGTTTGAACTCCGTGATGGTGACGGACTCAGGGCCGCCGTTATCGGCGATCGCTTTTTCAACGCTCGCGGAATTTTGGTACTGCTTGTCCGGCATGATGACTTTGATTCCGGAAGCCCAGGCTTCGTAGGGATAGCAATCGGCGAGAAAATCGATACCGTGTTTGCGAGCGTCGTTGATGATGGCGATGTAGTCGGGCGCTTTGTGCCAGACGGCAACGGTGCCGAGTTTGATGTGCGAGTGCTCGATGGGGATGTGCGCACGCTTGCCGATTTCGATTTCTTCTTTTAGCGCTTCGAAACTTTTGTTCCCTTCATCGCGAATGTGAGTCATGTACAAGCCGCCGCCTTTTGCAGCAGCGGCGGCCGCGCTGACGACTTCGTCTGTGTTGCTGTAGCTGGCGACATAATACTCGAGGCCGCTGGAGAGGCCGATGGCGCCTTCATGCATGGCGTGCGCGGTGAGTGTTGCCATTTTCTCAATTTCTTCGGGTGTCGCCCTGCGCTGGAAGTCCTTGCCCATGACGAGTGAGCGAATCGTGGCGTGGCCTGCCATAACGGCGAGGTTGACGGAAGCGGGGTTTTTCTGGCGCGCTTCGAGCCATGGAAGGATAGGCCAGGGAGAATCGCCATCTGCGCCGATGATGAGTGAAGTAATGCCTTGCGCGATTTGCGATTCGGCGAGCGGATCGGAGTCAAGTCCTTCGGTGGAGTGATTGTGAATGTCGATGAAGCCGGGAGCGAGGACGAGACCTTTAGCGTCGAGGACCTTGTCGGTTTTTGAAGGTCTGAAGTTGCCAATTCTGCTGATGCGCAAGCCGGTGATGCGGAGATTCGCTTTGCGAAGAGGAGCGCCCGTGCCATCGGCGAGTCGGGCGTTGATGATGACGAGCGAGGATTGTTGTGCGAAAACGGGAAACGCGCAGGCGAATGCGAAGAACACAGCGATGGCGAATCGGAGACGCATCAAGAGCTCCTGACGGGAATGACCTGTGCTTTGTAACACAGAGGTCGCAGAGAACACAGAGAAGAAAGAACGTCGATCTAGAGATGGCCACTACGTGGAAGGTTTTTCGGAGCGGGTGCGAAGGTGATACCAGATGATGATGAGGAGTATCGAGACGACGAGGATGAGCGTCGAGATGGCGTTGATTTCCGGAGTGATGCCGCGACGGAGGCGGCCCCAGATTTCCTGAGGGAGTGTGTTGTCGCTGCCGATCAGGAAAAAGGTGACGGCGATCTCATCCATGGAGAGTGTAAAGATAAGAAGGCCGGCGGCGATTAGCGAGAGGCGAAGATTGGGCAGCGTAACGTGCCAGAAGGTACGCCAGGGAGTGGCGCCGAGGTCGAGGGACGCTTCTTCCTGGCGACGGTCGACTTTTTGAAGGCCCGCGAAGATTTCTGTGGTGGCGACGGAGATAAGAGCGGTGCCGTGACCGAAGAAGACGGCGGTGAGGCCGCGGCCGAATCCCGCGGCGACAGCGAACATTAATAAGGATAGACCGGTAATAATGCCCGGGAGAATGAGCGGAAGAAGAACGAGGCGGCGGAAGAGGGCTTTGCCGGGGAAGTCAGCTCTGTCGAGCGCGAGTGCGGCGAGAAGGCCGAGCGTGAGCGAGACGACGACGGCTCCAGCAGCAACATAGAGGCTGTTGAGAACGGAGTTCCAAATGGCGGAGTCGGCGGTGAGCTGTCGATACCAATCGAACGTGAAATGGCGCGGAGGAAAGCCGCCGACGCCGTCGCGATTGAAGGAGTAGACGACGAGAACCAGGATAGGGAGATAGATGAACGCGAAGACGAGCGTGGAGTAGATGGTGAGGAGGATTGGCCGACGCGAAGTAGCCGAGGTGGCGGTCATTGGAAGGTCCAGCGCTTTTCGAGACGTTCGGTGCAGAAGAGGAGGCCGACGGTGATGAAGAGGATGAAGACGGAGATGGCGGCGCCGAGCGGCCAGTCATAGGCGGCGCCGAAGAGCGATTGGACGACGTTGGCGATCATCGTGCCGGATGGGCCGCCGACGAGAATCGGCGCGAGGAAATCGCCGAGAGTGAGAACAAAGGCGAAGGTGGCGCCGGCCAGAAGGCCGGGCACGGAGAGCGGGAGAATTACCCGGAAAAAAGTGAAGCGCGAATTTGCGCCGAGGTCGTGCGAGGCTTCCACGAGAGGTCGCGGGATGTGTTCCAGGGAAGCGTAAATGGGAAGAAAGACGAATGGCGTGTAGATGTGCGTGAGCATCAGGACGACGGCCAAGGGACTATAGAGTAGAGCAGAAAGCGGCTCGTGTGTGATGTGGAGATATTCGAGCGCGCCGTTGAGAACGCCGTCGGTGCCGAGAATGGTTTTCCAGGCGTAGCCACGGACGAGATAGCTGACCCAGAGAGGGACAATGACGAGTTGATAGAGGAGCTCCTTGCGAGGGCCTGCGTGGAAGGAAAGAAAGTACGCCAGCGGAAAGCCGAGAAGGAGAGAGAAGAGTGTCACGAAAGCGGCGATGCGCAGCGTGCGGAACAAGACGGTGGCGTAAAGAGGATTCGTGAAGAGTTGAAAGTATTGATGGAGAGACCAGTTGTGGACGATGGAGCCGTCCTGCGTGACCCAGAAGGAGTGAGCAAACATTAGGGAGTATGGGACGAGAAGGAAGAGCACTACCCAGAAGAGAGGCGGAAGGGAGACGGCGAGTTTGTAGAGGCGAGAGTACATGGTCAACGGCTGACCGGGATGGCGTCCGGAGCGAAAAAGACAAATTCCTGACGGCCCGAAAGTCGACCGGCGGCGCTGATGCGGGCGCGGACGATTTGGCCATCCGAACACAGAAGTTCCAACACCTCCGTGGAACCTCCGTAGAATTGTTGACGAATTTCGGCAGAGAAACGCACCGAATCCGGATCGCCCGAAACTTCTGAAGCGGGAAATATCCTTTCCGGGCGAAGGGAAAATAGACCTGGGCCGTCGGACGAATTCGTTGGAAAACGCAGCGCACCACATTCCGCGATACCGGAGCGGACGATGCCGCGAAGAAGGTTCGTCTGGCCGATGAATTGAGCGACATAAGCGGTTGCAGGGTGCGCGTAAATTTCGCGAGGTGAGGCGACTTGTTCGAGGCCGCCGTCTTTCAGGAGGGCGATGCGGTCGGAGAGCGCCATCGCTTCTTCCTGATCGTGGGTGACGAACAGGAACGTGATGCCGACTTCGCGCTGAAGCGATTTTAGTTCGCCCTGCATTTCTTTGCGGAGATTGGCGTCGAGCGCAGAGAGCGGCTCGTCGAGTAACAGAAGTTGTGGACGATTGACAAGCGCGCGTGCCAGCGCAACGCGCTGCTGTTGGCCGCCGGAGAGTTTTGTTGGTTTTGCGTCGGAGTATTCGCTCATACGCACCATCGCGAGCGCCGCTTCGACGCGTGGGGCGATTTCTCGTTTCGGCGTGTTGTTTGCGCGAAGTCCGTAGGCGATGTTTTCGCGAACGTTCAGATGCGGAAAGAGCGCGTATTGCTGGAAGACGGTGTTGACGCGGCGTTTGTAGGGCGGGAGTGTGTCGAGGCGTTCACCGTTCATCCAGATTTCTCCGGCAGATGGCTGTTCGAATCCCGCGATGAGGCGGAGGAGAGTGGTTTTTCCGGAACCGCTTTCGCCGAGAAGTGTGAGGAATTCTCCCGCGACAACATTCAATGAAAGAGTCTTTAAAACTTCTTTTTCGGCGAAGCGCTTGCTGACGGCGCGCACGTCCAACAGATGCGCGCTGAGCGAAGTGGAAGCAGCGGGGATCACTGCGCGGCTTTGACCTCATTCCAGATTTCGTTGTATTTCGCGCGGCGGGGAACGTCCTGCCAGAAATAGATGCGTTGCATGTAGGCGTCGGGATTGTCGAGATGTAATCCCCTCACTTCATCGGGCGTCAAAAATTGTGCGGCCGCCGGATTTGCCGGCGTGTAGTGGGTTTTGTCCGCTACAAGTTTTTGCGTTTTTGCTTCGACCATATACTCGAGAAATTCCGTGGCCAATTCTTTATGCGCGCTTGCGGCGCTGATCATCAGGTGGTCGATCCAGCCAGTGGTGTTCTCCTTCGGAATCGTTTCCCCGATCGGAAAATTACTTCGGCGCAATTCGCTGGTGTTCAAAGGCCATCCCATGGCGATTGTGATCTCATGATTCTGGAAAAGGTTCGTCAGATCGGCACCGGTGGCCCAATATTTGCGTACGTTTGGTTTCAGTTCGATGAGTTTTTTCTTGACGCCGTCCAATTCCTGGTCAGAAAGATTGTAAAGGTGGCTGGGGTCTGGTTTGTCATACCCTAGAACTTGCGCGGCCATGTAAACACTGGAGAGTTCATCCCACAGAGAAACTTTTCCTTTTAGCTTCGGGTCCCACAGGGTGGCCCAGGAATCCGGCGGAGTCGCGAATGCCGTCGTGTCATACAGAAGGGGATTCGGGCCCCACATGAAGGGAACTCCGTATGTTTTTCCGTTCGCTTTGACCAGGGCAGAGTCGCGGAGTCTGGCGGAAAGCTGTGCATAGGACGGAATCTTCGCCAGATCCAACGGTTCGGCAAGGCCGGAGCGCACGATCATCGCGGCCACGTCGCTGGAAGGAGAGATGACGTCATAATTTGCGGCGCTGCCGCCGCGGAGCTTCGCAACGAGTTCGTCGCTAGTACCCATATAGGAGGCGGAGATTTTGCAGTGATGGCTTTCTTCAAAAGCCTGAATGAACGCCGGTTCGGCGTAACCTTCCCAGACAAGAAGATTGAGGGTCATTGGCTTTTTCTGGCACGAGGAAAATAGAGATGTCAGAGAGATTAACGCGAGAAAAAAGAAGCGGCGTTTCATGTAGCCCCCAGAAGCGGACGGCGAAAAAAGTTAAAACGTCGGCGGCGTGTTGATCCAGAGCAGCCAGGATTCCGAAGAGCCAGGATTGCGCCAGCGGTGCGGCGTGGAGCTTTCGAAGTAGAGGCTGTCGCCAGGCTTGAGCTTATAGTGCTCTTCGTTGCCAATCCAGATTTCAAATGAGCCGCGAATGACGTGGAGGAATTCTTCGCCTTCGTGCGTATACGGTTCGCCGCTACCGCTGCCCGGCTTGATGCGGAACAGATGCGGTTCCATTGCTTTGCTGCCCCAGGCGAGAAGTTCCATGCGGACGCCCTTTGTGGTTTCGAGGACACGGCGTTCACGGGGTGGAACGAGGCGGGAATTGCTCTTGGAGTCGTCGAAAAATGAGAGCAGGTTCGTGCGATAGTAGCGCGCGATACGCGTGAGCGTGGCGACGGAGGCGCGCATCTGGCCACGCTCCAGCGCACTGAGAAAACCGACGGAGACACCGGTGGCTTTTGCGACTTGTACGAGGGAGAGGCTGCGCTTCTGACGGAGCCGGCGAAAGCGCTGACCGGGAGAGAGCACGCTTTCGGCTGGGACCGAGACGACGCCCTGCCGCTTGAGAACGTGAACGATGGCGGCGGGATTCAGTCCGCGGGCGCGGCGGAGAAAAATGGCGCGCTGCAGTAGGCGTACGTCTTCCACAGTGTAAAGGCGGTATTTGCTGCGAGTGCGCTGCGGAACGACGAGGCCCAGCGATTCCCACGCGCGCAGAGCGGAGGAAGAGATGCCGACGCGGCGAGCGACGTCACTGATCCGCAGAAGCGGCTCGGGGTCGACAGTTTCCGATGCTGACGATAAATTCTTTCTTCTTGACACTCTGGCCGCCATCCCCTAAGTTTGCAGGATTATAGTAAGGTTTGCTGGACACAAGCAACCTCGAAGTATGGTGCAAATTCAGACTTCGAGGACAGGGGTGAAGGGATGAAGTCCTACGAAAGAATGGCAAAGGCCATTTTGTGTTGTGCAGTGGCTGGACTGGTCGCGACGGCGATGATCTGTGTTACCGGGGCCAACGCCCAAAGCACTGGTGGAAGAATCCGCGGAACGGTCACCGACCCGAGCGGCGGCGCGGTGGTTGGCGCGAAAGTGTCGCTGCTGAACGAAGCCAATGGAACCCAGCGGGACAGCCAAGCGAGCGCCACGGGCGAGTACATTTTTCTGGAAGTTCCCGTCGGCAACTATCAGGTTCAGGTGAACCATCCGGGATTCAAGAAATACTTAAGGAAGGGAATTGTTGTCAACCTGAACGAAGTTGTGAACCTGGATATTCCGCTGGTGGTCGGTGGATCAACTGAAACGGTGGAAGTCACGGGAGCGCCGCCGCTGGTGGATACGACTTCGACGCAATTGGGCGCTGTGGTCGGCGAGCGCGCGGTGAGTAATTTGCCCCTGGCGCAACGCGATGCTTATCAATTGTTGCAGTTGCAGCCCGGAGTCCAGTCACAAGTTGGATTGGACACAGTTTATGGAAGTGACCGAGCCGGGGTGGTGAGCGTAAACGGCGGCCGCGGGCGCGACAACAACTTCACGGTGAACGGCGGCGACGGGAACGACCAGTTCGCCGGTCTGCCTGCGATTCAGCCGTCGCCGGATGCAATTGAAGAGTTTCGAGTCTTGACGAACACATTTGATGCGGAATACGGCCGCAACTCCGGAGCGGTAGTAAACGTAGTGACGAAGTCCGGATCGAATGATTTACATGGGACCGCCTATGAGTTCTTTCGCAATAAGAACCTGAATGCCAAAGGATTTTTTGACACACAGAAGCTCGACTACCTGCAAAATCAGTTCGGTGCGACCTTCGGCGGCCCGATCAAGAAAGACAAGACGTTTTTCTTTGTGACCTACGAAGGAGACAGGATCAGGCGCGGTACCTCGGGGGATGTCGTGACTGTGCCAACGGATGCGGAACGCACCGGCGATTTCTCGGCAGGTGGTGCGTTTGCAGGAACACTTTCCGACGATAACGTAGCCAGCACGTTCAACGCTCGCCCGGGTTGCGCAAGTGCCGTAGCGGCAGAGGGCGGAGCTCCAATCGCCGCTGGGACCGCCTATTCAGCCATTTTCCCCAACAATCAGGTTCCGACGCAGTGTTTTGATCAAACGGCGCTCGACCTGCTGAATCAATTTGTTCCGCATAATAATGCCGGGCCCGGCCAGTTCCAGGGCGTGCCTTTGGGACACGAACACAGCGATCAATTCACTTTGAAAGTCGACCATCAACTTGGCAAAGATCAGCGCCTGACGGGCTACTACTACCTGGAAAATCACTATCTTGCGAAGCCGTTTGCGAGGTTCCAAGCGGGCGGCGCGAACATTCCCGGATTCGGCGACCTTACCGACGAGCGAATTCAGCAAGTAAATATCAGCCATACCTGGACAATTGGCGCCACGGCCGTGAATGAAGCGAGGTTCACAATGTTTCGCGAAGGGGAAGGAACCTTCCTCCACCCACAACACACGAATTTGGTTGAAGATTCGTGCAAAACTGTGGCTGCGGCCAACTGCTTCGCCGACCCGGCAAACCCGGACATTGGAATTCATCCCGGATTGGGGGCTAGCCGCGAAGGCGTACCGTTCATCAGTATTTCGGGCGGCCCAAACTTCGGAAACAATTTCGAAGGTGAATTGCCACAGACCGGAAGTACGTTCCAATGGTCGGACAGCTTCAGCAAGACAATCGGCCGGCATGACATCAAGTTTGGCGGGGACGTACGCTATCAGCGATTTGACCAGACACTTTATTTTGACGTCAGCGGACAATATTTTTATTTTGGTGGAGGACCGAACGATCCATGCCTTGGAGGGACGGTTGATCCAAGCACCGGAGTTTGCAGTGGGCAGGCAGATCTGTTCTCCAACTATCTGCTGGGACTTCCGGATGAATATGGGCAAGGGTCAGCACAGTCGGAGCTGGTCCGCAGCAAGTCCGTATACCTGTTCGCGCAAGACAGTTGGAAAATCAAGCCTAGCGTGACATTGAATTACGGTTTGCGGTGGGAGCTCAACACGCCGCTCGCCGATAGCGGTAAGAAAGTGCAAACATTCCGCCCCGGCCAGGTTTCTACCGTATACCCTTGCACGCTTCCGACGACGAGTCCGCTCTTTGATCCAGCCAATGGCATCACGGATTGTAATTCTGCAGGTGTCACTCCGGTTGGATTGGTAGTCCCTGGTGACAAGGGAGTGCCGAACGGGCTTTCAAATACTTACTACAAATCTTTTGCACCGCGCATCGGGCTTGCATGGAGCCCGTCCGCAAAAGACGGAATTTTGGGCAAACTTTTCGGCGGACCCGGCAAGAGCAGCATTCGGATGGGCTACGGAATCTTCTACAATCCGGTTGAACAGCTCGTCCTGGAGCAGTTCAGTGCTGAGCCGCCGTTTGGTGGAAGCAGTTTTATCTTCAATACGCTGTTCAACACGCCATTCGAGTTTCAAGCTGGCGGAACGGCGCCGAATCCCTTCAATGGCTTTTTGAATCCGCCGCGCGGGCAGGCGCAGGATTGGGAGCGATTCCGGCCAATTCTGCTGTTCGGACAGGCCGCAAAGAATCCGCGAACGCAGTACGCGGAACAATACAACTTGACGATTCAGCGAGAGGTCGCAAAGAACCTTGTTTTTACGGTTGCCTACGTGGGCCGCCAAGGACACAGACTGCTTGCTTCGCAAGACTTGAATCCTGGGAATCCTCAAACTTGCGTAGATCTGCAGGCGCTGTCTGTATCAACGGGCGATTCAAGCTTGTCCTGTGGGCCGTTTTTTGGGGACTCGCCGTATTCGTTCACCTTACCGGCCGGATCGGTTTTTCACATGCCGTACATTTCTGGTGCCACGCCGGGCGGGCCCAACGTTCCTTGCCCAATCGCGAACGCCCCTGCCGCTTGCACGATCACGGGCGCGTCAGGCGGCACGCCCATAACATTGGTCGGGTTACGACCCTATTCTTCGCCGCTCTGCGATCCGCTCACGGGAACAGGATGCCCATCGGACGGAGTTGACGTGTTCTCGAGTATCTTCACGCAAAATACGATTTCCAATTCGGTGTACAACGGACTACAGGCCAGCTTGGAAAAGCGATTCTCGAATGGTTTGCAATTTGAAGGCGCGTACACGTTTGGAAAATCACTCGACAACGCCTCCACATTCGAAAATCTGGTAGATCCGGTAAATCCTAAGAGGAATCGGTCGCGTTCGCTCTTTGACGCCAGACATCGATTCGTATTCAGCTACTACTGGGAGCTGCCGGTGCCCAAATACCAAGGATTCGCCGGCAAGGCATTCAACGGTTGGTCCGTATCGGGAATCACGACGTTTCAGGCCGGTTTCCCGATCCGAATCACCGAACAGGACGACATCGAATTGCAGTCGAGCTTCGATTTCGAGACGCCGGGGCAACCGAACGTTGGCGCGCCGTTTCACACGATTGATCCTCGCAAGTTGACTTGCGCAGCCGGCACGGGAACGGATCCTTCGACCTGCACTTTGATTAACGCTGGGTTCAATCCGGACGCCTTCACGGAAGCCACTGTTCCTCTGGGCACAATTGGAAACGCACCAAGAACGGTGTGCTGCGGGCCAGGCATCAACAACTGGGAATTCGGATTCGCGAAAATCACGCCTATCGGCGAGCGATTCAAGCTCGAATTCCGCGGAGAACTGTTCAACGCATTCAATCACACGCAGTTTTTTCAACCTGACGGCAATACTACCGACGGAACGGATTTTGGACGAGTGAAAAGGGCTCGGGATCCAAGGCTGGTCCAATTTGCCCTGAAGCTTTCCTTCTAACGAAGAAAAGCGGCAACATTAGCTTTCGCAGGCGCCCCGGCACGGTCGGGGCGCTTCTGCGCGTCTGAAGAAAGAATTTCGGAAGGATACTGACGGCAGGGAATAGACCTGCACAAAGGTACTCCGCAACGCGGGGGACTGGATTCAGGGAGAAGTCATGTACGAAGCACTGCAGAAGGAAATCGCTACCTACGAGAAGAGGACGCCAAAGTCCGCCGCCGCCCACAAGCGCGCGTTGGAGAGGATTCCGCTCGGCGTGGCGAGCAATTACCGGCACTACGAGCCGTATCCAATTTTCGTAAAGGATGGAAAAGCGGGCCGTATTCACGACGTCGATGGAAACGAATATGTCGATCACAACTTGTGCTTCGGCGCTTTAATGGCGGGGCATTGCCATCCCGCCGTCGTGAAAGCAGTGAAAGAACAGCTCGATCTCGGCACGACTTTCGGTATGCCGCACGATCAGGAATGGGAGCTCGCCGAAGAGATTTGCAAGCGCTACCCGGTCGAGATGGTGCGATTCGGCTCGAGCGGAACCGAAGTGACGATGCACGCGTGCCGCATTGCGCGCGCGGCGACGGGCCGCGACAAAATAGTGAAGTTCGAAGGTTCCTACCACGGACTGCATGACACGGCTCTCGTGAGCGTGAAGCCGAAAGAGACAGAATATGGCGATGAGAACGCGCCCAACTCCGTACCGGGCGGCGGCGGCGTGCCGAAAGCGGCAGTCGACAATGTTCTGATTGCGAGCTTCAATAATTTGGCGAGCGTGGAGAATCGCTTTAAGCAATATCCTGGACAAGTCGCAGCGATTATTCTCGAACCGATTCTAATGAACGTGGGCCTCTGCATTCCGCAGCCTGGATTCCTGGAAGGGCTGCGCAAGATTTGTGATGCGAATGGCGCGCTGCTCATCTTCGACGAAGTGAAGACCGGTGCGAAGTTGGCGTGGGGCGGCGCAAGCGATTATTTCGGCGTCAAGCCGGACATGATTTGCCTTGCGAAATCAATCGGCGGCGGATTGCCGCTCGGCGCGTTTGGCGCAAGCCGCAAGGTGATGAATCTGATTTCCGACCACAAGGTTTTCCATGGCGGCACGTACAACACGAACCGCGTGGCGATGGCTGCAGGTTTGGCGACGTTTCGCGAAGTGCTGACGCGCGACGCGTACGCATACGTCGGCAAGCTCAGCAAAAAATTGACAGAAGGCTACCGCACGATTGTAGCGAAGGCTGGATTGACGGCGTATGTCGCTAGCGCAGGAGTCAACGGCGCCCTGATGCTATATCCGAAACAGATCCGCAACTATCGCGACTGGACCAAGATTGACATCGATTTGTGGCGGCACTATTGGTTCGGCATGGTGAACCGCGGCGTTCTCGCGCAGCCCTATTGGTGGGATGAACAGTGGACGATCTCGGTGCAACACACAGAAGCGGACATTGATAAGCATCTCGCGGCGTTCGAAGAAGTAGCGCCCGGGCTGGCAAGAGCGCAGGCTGAACGCGGTATGGTCACAGCAGCGGCGGGCCACTAAAGGCAGCGGAAACTAGCAATCAGCGGCCGGCACAATCTCCAGAGCGTGCCGGCATCAAGGAGAAAGATTGGCGGACGGGATCACGGAAACGCAGCCACACCTGAAACGCGTGCTGGGACAGCGAGATCTCGTCCTTCTTTTTGTCGTCGCAGTTTTTAATTTGAACGTGCTGCCGTCCATCGCGGCCAATGGCGGCGTAACAATTTGGCTCTGGATTATCTCGCTGATTCTGTTCTTCTGGCCACAGGGAATTGCCGTGATCGAGTTGTCACAACGTTATCCCGGAGAAGGCGGCGTTTATCTTTGGGCCAAGGAAGTCTTCGGCGACTTCCACGGATTTTTGTCCGGCTGGTGCTACTGGACGAATAACATGATGTACGTCCCAACCGTGCTTCTGTATTTCGTGGGGGTCTCGGTGTTTGTTCTCGGTGAGAGCCACCACGGGCTGGCCGATAACCGGGCGTTTGCTTTGAGCGCTTGTTTGTTCCTTCTGGCGGTCCTCGTCGTGCTGAATGTCATCGGGCTTGGCGTCGGAAAATGGATTAACAACGTCGGCGCAATCGGCACGTTTGTCGCGGCTGCGCTGCTGATGGGACTCGGTGTGATCGTTTGGTCGAAGTTCGGCACGACCGTAACCTGGGCCGATTTTAAAATTCCGGCCAAGCCGAGCTTTGTGCTGAATTCATTCGGCGTTATTTGTTTCGGGCTCGTCGGGCTCGAATTGGGATCCATCATGGGCGACGAAATTAAGGATCCAGCGAAAACTTTGCCGGGAGCTGTAGCGGGGGGAGGCCTGTTGTCCGGTGCGTTGTATATCGGCGCGACCTTGACATTGTTGATTGCCGTCAGCAAATCGCAAATCAGCGTGCTGCAGGGAATCGTGCAAGCGGTGGCGCACATGGCGTCCGCGGTCGGTGTCAACTGGATCGTAGCACCATTCGCATTTCTGCTCAGTTTGTCGATCGCTGGAATTGGCTCCGCGTGGCTCGGCGGTTCGGCCCGGATTCCGTTTGTTGCGGGCCTCGATTCGTATATGCCCGCATGGCTCGGGCGAGTGCATCCGCAGTACCGCACGCCGTACGCGGCGTTGTTGATCCATGCCACGGTCTCGATGTTGCTCGTCCTGTGGAACTTTTTCGGTGGCCAGTGCTGGAATTCGTTCATGTTGTTCGGTCCGGTGAAGTTTGTGATCAAGGCTGTTGGAATCGATCCACTGAATACACTCACCACGAGCGCCGGCGTACAGGAAACATTTCAGCGTTTGTTGTCGTTGGCGGTCGTGCTCCAGCTGGTACCGTTTTTATATATGTTTTATGCGCTGATTCGAATTGCGCTTGCTTCTCAATTTGAACGTAAGAAGTACGGGAAGGGAACGCTGCTGTTGGCCGGAATAAGCGGCTTGATGACGACGATTCTTGGAATCGCCCTCGCTTTTTTCCCCGCGCAACAGATTACCTCTCTGCAGTCCTATGAGATTTGGATGGTCGGCGGAACGATTTTCTTCATCGGCGCGGCGGCGTTTTTCTTTTTTGTGTACGGGCGACGGAAGCAGGCGGCGAGGGCGGCTGTTTGACGAAGCCGGTGTCATAGCGGAATTAGGAGGAAGTCATGTCGAGCGGAGCGACGACGAGCGTGAAGACCTATCAGAACTACGTCAATGGCAAATGGGAAAGCGCTTCGAGCGGAAAGACGTTTCCCGTGTACGATCCTTCGACCGAAGAAGTAATCGCCCATGTCGCGGCGTCCGACGCAGCGGACGTGGATCGCGCGGTAAAGGCGGCCCGCGCTGCGTTTGATTCTGGCCCGTGGCCGCAAACGACAGCGCAAGATCGCGGTAGAATTCTATTTAAGCTGGCCGAGAAAATCCGGCAGCACTCCACCATGCTGGCGGAACTCGAATGTCGCAATACGGGCAAGCCGATCGTTGAAGCCGAATATGACATCGCCGACGTCGCGACCTGTTTCGAATATTACGGCGGCTTGGCGAACAAAGTAACGGGACACGTTAATCCAGTTCCAGCCAACGCGCTGAGCTTCACAATGCGCGAACCGGTTGGCGTTGCTGGTCAAATCATTCCGTGGAACTATCCGCTGCTGATGGCGGCGTGGAAATTGGCGCCGGCAGTTGCGGCAGGCTGCGCTTGCGTTCTGAAACCCGCGGAACAGACGCCGCTTACTGCGCTGGAATTTGCGAATTGGTTTGAGGAAGTCGGTCTGCCACCCGGAGTGGTCAATATCGTAAATGGCCTCGGTGAAACGGCTGGCGCTTCGCTCGTGGCGCATCCGGGGGTGGACAAGATTGCGTTCACGGGCAGCGCAGCGGTCGGAAAGATTATCGTGAAGAGCGCTGCGGACACCCTCAAACGAGTGACGCTCGAACTCGGAGGGAAATCGCCGAACGTTTTCTTTGCCGACGCGGACTGGGAAGCGGCAGTGGACGGCGCCTTGTTCGGCGTCTTCATCAATCAAGGAGAAGTCTGCTCCGCTGGCAGCAGAATTTTGGTCGAGAAAAAGATCTATTCGAAATTCGTCGAAGCCATGACAGAAAAAGCGAAACGCATCAAGCTGGGCCCTCCGATGGAGCGCGAAACGAAAATGGGCCCGCTCGTCAGCAAAGAGCAGTACGACCGGGTTAGCTCTTATCTTGAGGTCGGGAAGAAGGAAGCAAAGACCGCGATCGGCGGTGGCCGCCCGAAGCAGATTGGCAAAGGCTATTACGTCGAGCCGACAATTTTCTACGACGTCGACAACAACGCGCGCATTTCCAGAGAAGAAATCTTCGGCCCGGTGGCGTCCGTCATTCCCTTCGAAGGTGAACCGGACGCGATCCGCATTGCGAACGACACACCATACGGACTTGCTGGAGCGGTCTGGACACGCGACATTTACAAAGCGTTTCGCGTGGTGAAATCGTTGCGCGCTGGAATTGTGTGGGTCAATCACATGCAGCCGACATACGTCGAAGCGCCTTGGGGCGGCTACAAGCAATCGGGTTTCGGGCGCGAACTCGGCCCGTGGGGGCTCGAAGAATATCTGGAAACCAAGCAAGTCTTCGTCAATTTGGATGAAACTCCGATTGGCTGGTACTGAGATTTTCCAGCAGGAAGGAACACGCATATGGGAACCATTCAAATTCGCACGGCAATTCCGGGTCCGAAATCAAAAGCGCTGATGGACCGGCGCAACGCGGCGGTAGCGCGCGGGCCGTATCATTCGACGCCGGTGTTTGTCGCGAAAGCGGAAGGCGCCGTGCTCGAAGACGTCGACGGAAATCGTTTCATCGATTTTGCCGGCGGTATCGGTTGTTTGAATATCGGGCAGCGGGCTCCTGGCGTCGTCGCCGCTTTGCGAGAACAGATCGACGAATTTCTCCACGTCTGTTTCAGTGTCACACCATATGAAAGCTACATCGCCGTTGCCGAGAAATTGAATGCGCTCGCTCCAGGGAATTTTCCTAAAAAGTCCGTGCTGGTTAATTCCGGCGCCGAAGCCGTGGAGAATGCGATCAAGATCGCACGCGCTTATACAAAAAGACCCGCCGTGATTTGCTTTGAAGATGCATTCCATGGCCGTACGCTGATGGCGATGACCCTCACAAGCAAGCCACATCCCTACAAAGCCGGCTTTGAGCCGCTTGCGACCGATGTCTACCGCATTCCATTTGCGTATTCCTATCGCAGCGCTGCGGGCACGACTGTTGATGAGTTCGCGCATCATTTGGAAGACGCGTTCAAACGCCATGTCGCTGCGGAGAACGTAGCCGCGGTGATTGCGGAACCCGTGCTTGGCGAAGGCGGATTTGTCGTGCCGCCACGCGGCTACTTCGCCGCATTGCACAAAATCTGCAAAAAACACGGAATTTTATTTATTGCCGACGAAGTCCAGTCCGGCATAGCGCGCACGGGAAAATGGTTCGCGTGCGAGCATTTCGGCCTCGAACCGGATCTTCTTATCAGCGCGAAATCGCTGGGCGGCGGTATGCCGCTCGCGGCGGTCACCGGACGAGCGGAAGTAATGGATGCGCCCGGCGTCGGCGGACTCGGCGGAACGTTTGGCGGCAATCCGCTGTCTTGCGTTGCGGCGCTTGCGACGATTGAGACCATCGAGAAAGAGGGACTGCTAGTCCGCTCGATGGAACTCGGCAAACGTTTCGAAGAGCGCGCTCGGAGTTGGCAGAAGAAGTGGGAACTCGTCGGCGAAGTCCGCGGACTGGGTGGCATGTGCGCGATTGAACTCGTGCGTGACGCGCGGACGAAAGAACCTGCCGATACCGAGACGAAAGAACTTTCCAAGTATTGCTACGAACATGGGCTGATCAACATTACGGCGGGCACATACGGCAATGTGATGCGAATTCTCGTTCCACTCGTCGTAACGGACGCGCAGTTCGACGAAGGCATGGGTGTGCTCGAAGCGGGTGTTGCGTCTGTGGCTGAAAAGAAACAGCTGGCGCAAGCGACAGTCTAGAGGTCAAGCGATGCAGGATACAGCGACAAAATCCGAGGGCGTCGCGAACCAGTTGAAAGACAAAAAACTGTTTCGCGAAGCATGCTACATCGATGGCGGCTGGGTGCGGTCCAAGTCCGGCGGTACTGTTCAAGTGGACAATCCTGCGTCCGGAGAAATTATCGGCAGCGTGCCGAAGCTCGGGGCGCCCGAGACGCGCGAAGCAATCGAAGCCGCTAACCGCGCTTTTCCATCATGGTGCAAAAAGACTGGCAAAGAGCGTGCCATTGTGTTGCGCAAGTGGTTCGACCTGATGATGGAAAATCAGGAAGACTTGGCGCGTTTGATGACGCTCGAGCAGGGCAAGCCGCTGACTGAATCGCGGGGTGAAGTTGCCTATGCCGCATCATTCCTCGAATGGTTTGGAGAGGAAGCCAAGCGCGTTTACGGGGACACGATTCCTGGCCATCAGGCCGACAAGCGGATCGTCGTGATAAAACAGCCCATTGGCGTGGTGGCGTGCATCACACCATGGAATTTTCCTCTGGCGATGATTACGCGGAAAGCCGGGCCGGCCATTGCTGCCGGATGCACCGTCGTCCTAAAACCTGCGGCGCAAACGCCGTTTTCCGCCCTCGCGCTTGCTGAACTCGCTGACCGAGCTGGCGTGCCGAAAGGCGTGTTCAACATTGTCACCGGCGCCGCGCGTGAAATCGGCGGCGAACTGACGTCGAATCCGATCGTGAAAAAGCTTTCGTTCACCGGCTCGACCGAAATCGGCAAAGTACTCATGGCGCAGTGCGCCGGCACAATTAAGAAGCTTTCGCTCGAGCTTGGTGGGAATGCGCCATTCATCGTCTTCGACGACGCGGACTTGGACGCAGCCGTGGAGGGTGCGGTCGCGTCGAAATACCGTAACACCGGACAAACCTGCGTTTGCACCAACCGTTTGCTTGTGCAGGAACCGGTCTACGATGCGTTTGCCGAAAAATTGGCTACGGCTGTCAAAAAGTTGAAGCCCGCATTCGGTCTGGAGGCGGGAGCCACGCAAGGCCCTCTGATTGACAACGCTGCGGTAGAAAAAGTGGAAAGCCACATCCGCGACGCACAAGAGAAAGGTGCCAAGGTGCTCCTCGGTGGACACCGTCACGCGCTCGGTGCCAGATTTTTCGAACCGACAATTTTGACCGATGTCACTCCGGCAATGGTAGTTGCGCGAGAAGAGACGTTTGGCCCCGTTGCGCCGCTTTTCCGCTTCAAGACCGAAGCCGATGCGGTCGCGCTTGCCAATGACACAGAGTTCGGTCTCGCCGCGTATTTCTACGGCCGCGACATCGCCCGCGTCTGGCGCGTCGCCGAAGCGCTTGAATACGGAATCGTCGGCATCAACACCGGAATCATTTCTACTGAAGTCGCGCCGTTTGGCGGAGTAAAGGAATCCGGACTCGGCCGCGAAGGCTCTAAGTACGGTATCGACGATTACGTCGAGATGAAGTATCTCTGCTTCGGCGGCATTACGTCTTAATTCGTCGTACGCATTTCAACAACAACACTTCTACCGCGGATTGATGTTTTCTTTCTTCTCGAGCCGCGTGATCAAGCCCTGAATCTGGCCTTTGGTGGCATCCGGCGCGCTTGCTTGCGCAAGCTTCATTTCTTTAACCGCGGTGTCGAAGTCGCCTTTGGCGGAGGCGATTCGCGAAATTTCGCCGTGCGTATACCATTCGCTCGGCCGTTTCTTGATATTCATCTGGAATACCGCAAATCCCTCGTCCTGTTTTCCTTGAATCTGCAATTGCCGTCCGTAGACGTGCAGCTGGAGGCCGCTCGCAACTTCCAACGCTTTCTTCTTGGACGCTTCCGCTTCTTGCGTCTTTCCCAACGCTGCCAGAATTCCCGACTTGTTCAGATTATTCTCGAAGCGGTCTTCGTTCTGGATCGATTGATCTTCCCACTTCAACGCCTGTTCGAGCTCGTAGTTGTTGTCCAGAAGCCAGTTCGCAGCTTCGTCATAACCGGCCCACGAAAAACCACCCGTGTTGCGAAGCTGATTTTTGATGCTCCGCAATGTGATTGCCTTGATGTCTGCGGACACGCGAAAGGGAACAGCCAACTTTTCCCAACGCAACGTCGCGAGCGCAGAGTCTGGTTTGATGTCGTCAAATGTGTACGCGAGCGATTCACGAAACTCCGCCTCATGAGGTTTCACCTGAACGCGCAGCGCGTCTTCCTTATCGTCGTAACTGAAGCTGCCCCAGGAGGTTGAGTTCTTTGAAAAAATGATGGTCCATTGATCCGCGGTCGGAATCATGTGCAGACCGTACGTGCCAGCGGCGAGTGGCTTGCCTTCAATCGTCACGTCGTCCGAAAACGTGATCGTTGTATTTTGATTCGCTCCCGCGCGCCAAACTTTGTCATAGGGAACCGGCGCAGCGCCAAAGAGCTTACGGCCGCCGACCAGCGGCGCGTGGTAATTGATCGTGACGTCCGTGAGGCCAATCCGCTGCGTGACGACTGCGTGCTGGCTCAGCGTGGGCAGCGCCAGTTCGGTGGCTTGATTGCCGTTCTTGAATTGAGCCGACGCGGTAGTTGCGAGCAACAAGGATGCGAAAGTAAGGCCAACATTCAGGCGAAACGCGTTACGCATGGACTCTCCTTCGGCTGCAAGAATTGCGCCGTTTAAAGGGAAAATGAAGTTTTTCGGACACCTACCCCAGCGGATAGACGGCTCGTGCCGCATTCCGTGAGCATCGCAGCCGAGAATGTAGTGAAATAGAAGGATGCGACATCCAATAGGCCACGGGGATAGAACCAGTCCAAGGCGGTCTATGGCCGACGAGCCAGAAGTGAAAGCCGACAAGAAGGCGGAAAAGAAAAAGCTGGCATGGAAATCGCTGCCAGAAGCCTGGGCACTGCTCAAGCCGCGGCGGGGAATTCTCGCGCTTGGATTCCTGTTGATTGTCATCAATCGTGTCGCCGGATTTGCCGTGCCGGCTGCGTCCAAATTTGTCTTTGACAATGTTATTGCAAAACATCAAATTCAGTTCCTGATCCCTATCGTGCTCTCAGTAATCGCTGCCACAATCATCCAGGGAAGCACTTCCTTTACGCTCACACAACTCTTCTCGAAATCCGCGCAGCGAATGATTACCGAACTGCGCAAACAGGTGCAGGCACATATCGGACGCCTGCCGATTTCCTTTTACGATTCGCACAAGACTGGCGCCTTGGTCTCTCGGATCATGTCGGACGTTGAAGGCGTTCGCAACCTGGTTGGCACGGGACTCGTCGAACTCGCGGGTGGTTTGTTGACCGCAGTCATTGCGCTTATCGTGATGCTCAAAATCAGCCTGGTGATGACATTGGTGGCGTTCGGAGTTCTGCTCGTGTTTGGATTTGGAATCAACAAAGCATTTGCCACCATCCGTCCGATCTTCCGTGCGCGTCCAAAAATCACCGCAGAAGTGACGGGACGTCTGACCGAATCGCTCGGCGGCGTGCGCGTGGTGAAGGGCTATCACGCGGAAGAGCGCGAAGAAAAAGTATTTGCATCCGGCGTGCAGCGCTTGTTGGACAACGTTCTGAAGACTCTCACGGCGACGTCATTGATGGGCATGTCCGCGACTGTGCTGCTAGGCCTCGTCAGCGCCGTTATCATGTACTTTGGCGCGCGCCAGATTCTCAGTGGCACGATGACCGCCGGTGTGCTCATCGCGTACTCGGCGCTCCTTGCGATGCTCGTCGCGCCCATCTTTCAGATCGTCGCGATCGGAACGCAACTGACCGAAGCGCTCACCGGTCTTGAACGCACGAAAGAAATTCTCAGCGAAAAGATTGAAGACGAGGCGCCCGGCCGCGCAATGGACATGAGCCGCGTCGACGGAACTGTCGAATTCGAAAGCGTCGATTTTGCCTACGATGTCAACAAGCCGGTTCTTTTCGACATCGGTTTCAGCGCGAAACCAGGCACGGTCACGGCACTTGTCGGGCCTTCCGGCGCTGGAAAATCCACAATCATCGGACTGATCGCCGCGTTTTACACGCCGACTAAAGGTCGCGTGGTCGTTGACGGCACTGATTTGGCAACTGTACGCTTAAGAACCTACCGCACGCAGTTGGGAGTCGTGCTTCAAGATACGTTCTTGTTCGACGGAACGATCCGGGAAAATGTGGCGTTCGCCAAGCCCGAAGCGACCGACGCCGAAATTCTGGAAGCCTGCCGTATTGCCCGCGTGGACGAATTTGCCGAAGGTTTCGAGAAGAAATATGACACCGTCGTTGGCGAACGGGGCGTAAAACTTTCCGGCGGACAGAAGCAGCGCGTCTCCATCGCCCGCGCCATTCTGGCCAATCCCCGAATTCTGATCCTCGATGAAGCTACGTCGAGCCTCGACTCGGAATCCGAAGCCCTGATTCAAGAAGGCCTCCGCTACTTGATGCGCGGCCGCACTACATTCGTCATCGCGCATCGCCTCTCGACGATTCGCCGCGCCGATCAAATTCTTGTTGTCGAAGCGGGCCGAATTATCGAACGCGGCACTCACGAAGCGCTTTATAAATTGGGCGGCCGTTACTACGACCTCTACACTCGCCAGCACGGCATAGAGACAAATCTCTTCCTCGCTCCCGGCGAAGGCGATACTCCCGCCGATGATTCGAACGAAAACGGTGGCGGAAGGCCTGGCACGGGTGAACCCGATCCAATTCGTCTGATTCGCGGCCAGTCCGGCTCGTAATCTCAGTCCATCTCAGCACAGAGGAAAAGACAGAAAACGCCGCGAGGTGATTGAAAAAAATCGCCGGGGCGAGTGGATTGAACCGGCCGCCGGGCAATAGCAATGCCAGCGTTACGGCTCAACAAGCTGATGGATCTGATTGGCGGGAAGATCTTTCAACACTTGGCGCACCCCGCTGGGCCATCGTATTTCGAGCTGCTTGACCGTCTTGAATTTACCCAAACCGAAGTGCGCTCGCGGGTCACGCGACGCCCCGAAGCCCGCGCTCGTCGAAACAATATCGTACTGGCTATTCCCATCCTCGGTTGTCACTTTCAGTTGAGTGCCAATCGCCATTCGGTTGCTCTTGGTGCCTACACACCGAAACATCACCCAATTGTTGTCGTTCGACGTGGCATTTCGAAGGATCCTTGCTTTTCCGTTCAAAACGGTAACGACGATGTCCATGTGCCCGTCGTTGAAGAGGTCGCCGATAACCGCGCCGCGATACGGCTCGGACACCTGCATAGCAGGGCCAGCCTGAGCCGTCACATCGGCAAAAGTCATCTTGCCGAGGTTGCGGAAAATGGTATTCGGTTCGCCATAGGTGCGATTGGAGAATTCAGAGATATTGTCGAGGACGTTGCCTCGCGCCACGAACAGGTCCTTTAGTCCATCGTTATCGAAATCCGCGACGCCGTTCGACCACCCCGACATTTCGAGCGTTGGCCGCGCTAGTCCACTGCGTCCCGTAACATCAAGGAAAATGCCATCTCCGCGGTTCCGAAACAGCGGAAAGGTTTCCAATTCGGTAGCGGTATGCCAAATGTCCGGGAAGCCGTCATTGTCGAGGTCGCGAAACTCGGCGCCCATGCCTGAGACGGCTTTGCCGTTTTCGGTGTAAGCGACGCCGACATCCATGGCGACCTCTTCAAACGCTTTCCCTTTGAGGTTGTGAAAGAGCGCGTTGGGCATGTTGTCGTTGGCTACGAAGATGTCAAGGAAGCCGTCCCCGTCGTAATCGTTGAAGCCAATTCCCATCCCCTTGCCCAATTTCTTGGAGATGCCTGTCTCGTCCGAAACATCGGTGAAAGTACCGTCGCCGTTGTTGCGGTAAAGAGTGGACGGAAGCGGTGCATAAAACTTGGGGTGGCAGTAAGACCGCAGACGACCGCCGCTTAGGCACACGGGATCTTTGTTGACTTCCCAAACGCAGTAGTTCGCCACGAAGAGATCCAACTTGCCGTCGTTGTTGTAGTCGAACCAGCCGGCAGCGGCGCTCCACATCTTCTTGCCCTTGTAAATTGGCGAGCCTACGCCAGCCTTATCCGTGACGTCCGTGAAGGTTCCGTCGCGGTTGTTTCGATACAGGTGGTTCTTGGTCACGCTGGCGATAAAAATGTCGGGCCAGCCATCGTTATCGAAATCACCGACGGCGACTCCCATGTCGTAACCATCGCCTGCGAGCCCAGCCTTTTCCGTGACGTCTGTGAAGGTCCCATCATGGTTGTTGTGGTAGAGGCGGTTGTAGTATTTCGGTGAGTCCTTCTTTAGGGATGGAATTGCGGCGCCGTTGAGGAAGAAGATGTCCAGGTATCCATCGTTGTCGTAATCGAGCAGGGCGATGCCCGAAATCATCGTTTCGGGTTGATTTTTATTGGGAGTGGGACTGCTGTTCTCGAGAAAGTTCACGCCGGACTGGGCTGTAATGTCTTCGAAACGGATGGTACTGGTGTGGTCGGCCTGTGCTGCAACTAAGTTTGCCGCTGCCAGACTGACTGTCACCGCTAGAGTAAGAATGCGCCCACGCATCATCCGAGCAGAGTTTAGCATGTCACGCGAGTTCGCATCGAAGTCGTCTGCAATTGGCTAACGGTCCGCGGCGTCAACCACAGCCTTCAGACGCTCGAACTCGGCTCGCTCCCTCTCGGCTTCACTTTTCCGGCCAGCCTTCCACAAAGCGCGTGACAGCGCAAAGTGAGCGTCCGGACTGCCGGGAGCCAGCTTGACTGCGGCTTGCAATTCTTGCAACGCGCGATCGGTTTTTCCGGTCTCCTGCCACAATCTGCCACAAGCCACATGCGCGACGAAGTTTTTCGGAGCCAACACGACAGCCTCCTTCGCATAGGTCAAACCCTCTTGGTAATCGCCTGTACGGAGAAACTCAAGAGCGAGTTGTATCCGCGGCGCAGCGTCTGACGGTGACACTTCAATCTCGCGTCGGAATGCATCGACGGAAAGGGACGGATGCTCCTTCAGCAGAAACACGCCGTACATGTAGTTCACGCCAGGTTGGGACGTGTACAACGCCACGAGCTGCTTCAATTCGGTTTCGGCTGACACACGATCCTGTAAGGCGATCAACGCCTGAGCGCGTCCTGCCGCGCGAACCAGTGGGATTTGCTCCTCGGTCAAGTCCGAAGGTAGATTCGGCATGCGCAGCGCAGCGATTCCGAAGGCGTCTAGCAATTTGACGTCTGCGAGCACGGCATCTTTCGGGGCTTCACCATTTGCGGCAGCGATTTGGTTAGCAGACAAAGTCAATCGCTTGAGGGCGAGTTCGGGATTGCCCATGTGAGCGTTCAGAATTCCGTCGTGAAACAGTACCTCGCGGACGAAGGCCGGGTCGGTCCCTACTCCGAGCTTTAAACTGGTTTCAAGCGATTCAAGAGCTTTCGCATAATGCGCCAACTGAAATTCACTGAGGCCCAGCATCGCGAACCCGGGACCCGGCTGTTTTTTTTCCACGGACACGAAATGAGCGAAGGCGTCGCGCGCTTCGGCAAAGCGCTGTGCATCGAACAATAGCGTTGCCAAATGCCACCAGCCCTCCGACCAGTAAGGTTGAAGTTTCGTAGCGCGGGCGTACAAGCGAATCGCCTCAGGAATTCGGTCGCCCTCCAAAGCAGCCTCCGCGCGCGCCTTCAACTCCTCGAAAGACTCGCGATCTGAATTTCTTGCTGACTGCTTCTTGCCGGTGGCCTCGAACGGACGCGTGTCTCGTACTTGCACAGCGGCTTCGCAAGGCGATATTGCGCAAGACACAACTGCCAGTAGAGGACCAAGAATGATCTTGTGACCAGCGACTTTCATTTTGCGGAGTGTGCAGCCTCCATTTGAAGGTAGTCAGCACACTAACATCCAACATTCGGCGACGGACTTCAAGGCTGAGGGGCAGGGAATCAGGACTAGGAATTTGATACCCACCACGACCAGGGGACAACCGGGGGCGTCGGCACCAAAACAGACACGTGCAGGAATCGCTGGAAAAAATCGTTCTTGCGGTATTAAATTAGCGTGTCAATCGCAGAGATTGTTTTGGCAGGGGGGCCGGAAGCCATGAAACGATTGTTCATTTCCTTTACTGCATTGTTGCTGGCTGCGTTGGGTGGCGCGGCACAGAGTCAACCTCAACAAGCGAACCCGAACCCGGAGCAGTCCAACACGACTCTACGTTCGACCGCCCAAGAAGTTTTGCTGGACATGGTTTTCCGCGACAAAAAAGGCAAAGCGATTCGCGATGTTCGGCCAGAAGAGATTCATGTTTTGGAAGACGGAGTCGAGCAGAACCTGACCTCCTTCCGATTGATAGAAGGAAATGGCACCGAGGCGGCGGCAACCTCAGGCACAAACACTACCACCGCGGGCCGCGTCGATCCGTTGCGCGAGATACGTCTGGTCACACTTGTCTTTGAAGGGTTGGACGTTGAGGGGAAGCGATTTTTCCGCCAGGCGCTCAAGGACATTCTGGATATGGCGCCGGAGCAAAATCTCTATTTTTCGATTCTAACCGTCGATCAGAAATTGCATGTCATTCAACCGTTTACTTCCGACCACGCTGCTTTGCTGAAAAGCGTGGATAAATCGATGATGTGGTCGTTCACCCAATATGAAACCCAGTCCACGGAAGTGAAACAGTCACTCAAGCAAATGCTTTCCGGAGACGAACCGCAAGTGCAGAG
>DATLVG010000154.1:0-21350 GCA_035577625.1 Candidatus Dormiibacterota bacterium | reverse complement strand
TCATTGAACGACGGCCAGGCCGTTGAGTTCGAAGTCGTGCGTGGGCCGAAGGGTCTGCAGGCTTCCAACGTCAACCCGCTGTAAACCACGGTTCAGGACAGATTCGGGCGGTTCGCGAAAGCGGGCCGCCCGTTTTGCATTTTAGGGGGGTGGTTATCATCAGGGAGGAGCGGCTGGGGAAGGCGTTGACCGGCCACAGACGGCTCCTTACCATGAAGAGATGCGGTATTTGACCTCTTTTTTGGCGGCTTCGGCCGTTTTTTCGGCGGCATTGGCAGGGTGTGAGGACGCAGCGCGCAGGCCCGCGCAGACGCGAGTGCCTGCTTCGCTGCAGTCGCCTGGCGCCCAAGGCGCGGGGTCCCCGGCGTCCGCAAGGCAATCCTACCAGCATCAGATCGATCAACTGACGATCGGCCCGCTGCCCGTTTGGAGTCCCAACATGCGGGCGCCGCGGTCGCTGCTTCCGCGCGTTCCGGATGGGAAGAGTTGGCTGATCGCGAAGGTCGAAGAGAAATTCGCCGCGGGGGAACAGGAATACAAGGCCGGGCACCTCGAGACCGCGCGGCGCGACTTTGACGAGGCAGTGGACTGGATTCTGGAAAGCGGCTACGACCCGAACTCCGACGCGAAGCTTGGCGAACTGTTCCACCGCGTGGTGGATACCGTGTACGGCTACGAGCTACAGGCGTTCCGCGCAGGAGACGGTTTCCGCGAGGCGCCGGCGGTGCCCGCGGCGATCGATGAAGTGGCGGACATGACGTTTCCGGTGGACCCGAACCTGAAAGCGCGCGCGGAAGAAGCGGCCAAAAATATTTCGCACGATTTACCGCTGACCGTAAACGATGAAGTTCTATCGTTCCTGAATTTTTTTCAGACGCCGCGCGGAAAAGCGATTGTGGAGACCGGGCTGCGGCGGAGCGGCCGCTACCAGGAGATGATTTCGCGCGTGTTGCGCGAGGAGGGAATTCCGCAGGATTTGATTTACCTGGCGCAGGCGGAGAGCGCGTTTCAGCCGCTGGCGCTTTCACGCGCCGGGGCGCGCGGAATCTGGCAATTCGTGGCGTGGCGCGGCAATGAATACGGGCTGAAACATACGTGGTGGATTGACGAGCGGCAGGACCCGGAAAAAGCGACGCGGGCGGCGGCGCAGCATCTGCGCGATCTCTACGGGCTCTACGGCGACTGGTATCTAGCAATGGCCGCGTACAACTGCGGGCCCGGAAACGTGCAAAAGGGCATCGAACGCACGGGATATGCGGATTTCTGGGAGCTGTACCGGCGCAACGTCTTGCCGAAAGAGACGAAAAATTATGTGCCGATTATTCTGGCGTTGACGCTGATCGCGAAGGACGCGGCGCATTACGGCATACACGTGGACCGCGACGATCCGGTGCCGACCGACGTTGTAAAACCGGGCCGCGCGATTGATTTGCGGCTCGTAGCGGAATCGATCGACGTGGACGTCGAGACGCTGCATCAACTGAATCCAGCGCTGCTCCGGCTTGCGACACCGGATGATCCGTCGTTCGAATTGCATTTGCCGAAAGGCACCGCCGAAAAATTTTCCGCGAGCGTTGCGGACATTCCGCCGGAAAAATGGGTGAGCTGGCGGAGGCACAAAGTTGCGCCGGGCGATACGCTGACGTCGATTGCGAAGAAATACCGCGTTACGCCCGCGGCGATCGCGTCGGCAAACAATTTAGAGAAGGGCGAAGCGCTGAGCGCAGGGGATAAGCTGATAATTCCGGCGGTGCAACCCGCGAGCGAAACGAAAAGCCGGCTCGTGCAATATCGCGTGCGCAAGGGCGATACCCTTCTTGGCATCGCGGACCGCTACAGTGTCAGCTCGGACGATTTGCGCAAGTGGAACCATTTGAAAGCGGCGCGGGTAAGCCGTGGCATGGTGCTGCGGATTTATACGATCGGCGGGGCGCCTGAGGCGGCCCCAGCAACCGCCCGCACGAAGCGCAAATCTCATACGACGACCAAGGCCAAGCCAAGCGCGGCGGCGGCCGTGGCGAGAAATCAATAACCCGCTTTAATTGAATAGGTTACAAAGATTCTGTGAGACAAGCTACATCTCCGAATGAACGGGTTATCCACCTGTTTTACGGTTGCTCTCCACAGTTTTTCCACACATGCTTGACAATACTTTCTGAATACGATACGAACGCGCAAGGCATAATTGGTTGCGCCGGCCCGCAACGCCCAGGTCGCGCGTCCCAAAACACTGATTCCCCCGGGGGAGGAACGCATGGATTTCGATAAAGATCATTTTGATGAAGACAATGAGATGTCGCCTCTGGAGGATGACGAACTCGCCCGTGACGCCGGAGAGATCGTTGAGACCGAGGAAGAAGAGCTGGTGATTGCGGAGGAAGAACCGGAAGAAGAGGAGGCGGCGCCCGCGCGGCCTGCCCCGAAGCCGGCCGCCAAAAAACCCGCTCCGAAGAAACCGGCGGCGAAAAAAGCAAAAAAGAAAGCCGCCAAAAAGCCCGCCAAGAAGAAGCCGGCGAAGAAAGCGAAGAAGGCGGCGCCAAAGAAGAAAAAGAAGAAGCGGTAACGGGCTCTGCTTTGCGGAAAGACTCGACCGGCTCGGGCCTGTGCCTGGGCCGGTTCTGTTTTGATACCGCGCTCGCCGGGATCGAATCTCAGTCTTCACGACCCGAGTGCCATTTCCGGAATTTTTGCGTGACCGTTTTGGCGCCGGGTCTCGCGCCGCCGCGATTACCGACGTGCCACTCGACAACGGCGATCTGCGCCACTGGCTTTGTGCGCGATACCCTGCGCGACGCGGGCATCGAACCCATTCCAATGGAAGGTTTTGCCGTGTGGGTCGCCAAGCTCAAGCCGATGCTGCAATAGCGGAATGGCCAGGCCGGCTGGAAGCGTGGCTGCCGGTTGCCTGGCTTCCATGAATTCCCTCGCGCGAACCCTATGCGAATCGTGGTAAGTATGGACCAAGAACTTAGTCCGTATTCGAGGGCACCACAATGGCCGGAACCAGTCGCAGGGAATTTGTTACCACTGTTGCGGGAGCGGTTGGCACTAGCCTGTGGCCGGGCGCGGCGTCATCCTTCGCCTCATCCCCGGACGGGCAAAGCGCACCAATTATCGCCAGCAATGCCAACAAGAAACCTCTGCGGCTTGGCCTGATTATCGGGATCGGAAACGACCCGGCGCAGGCGCTGGCAAAAGTACATGAACTTGGCATTCCGTCCGCGCAAATCTACGTCGAAGAATTCTTTCCAGACCTTGCCGGCAAACTGCGCGCGGTGCTGGATTCGTTACAAATCGAAGCCACGTCGGTTGTCGTCGGGGGGCCGGGGCGCGAAGTCTGGAATTTCTACGAAGGCCCGCAGACGATCGGCCTTGTGCCCCGCGCGACGCGCGAAGTTCGAGCGGCTCACATCCGGAAAGCTTCCGACTTCGCGAAGGACTGCGGAATCGCCGCCGTGCAGACCCACTGCGGCTTCCTTCCGGAGGACCCGAACGAGGCGGGGTACAAAGAAGCCGTCGCCATGTTGCGTGTGCTTGCAAACTATTGCCGGGCCAACGGACAGAATTTCCGCTACGAAACCGGGCAGGAAACGCCGATCACGCTGGTGCGCACGATTCAGGACGTCGCAGCGGACAATCAGGGCGTGAACTTCGATTTGGCGAACCTGATCCTCTACGGCAAAGCAAATCCTGTGGACGCGATCGAAATTCTCGCGCCATACATTCAGGGAATCCACGCGAAAGACGGCCTTTGGCCGACGAATCCGAAAGAACTCGGGCAAGAGGTGCCGATCGGAAAAGGAAAAGTGGACTTTCCACGCATCATCTCCCGGCTGAAGGAACTGCGGTATGGGGGCGCGGTCACTATCGAACGGGAGATTTCCGGAGCGCAACAAATGGAAGATGTCCGCGCTGCAAAGATTTTTCTCGAAAAGTTGATCGGCTGAACGGCACGCCGCTTGGTTCGCGCTTGTTGAATATCATCCAAAGAAAAAGCCCGGCCAGTTGCGCCGGGCTCTTGCTCGAAACAGTCTGAATGGACCTTAAACGAGCGGCTCGCTCCAGTTTTCCAGCGTCTCTTTCACCTTGTGCAGGAACTGGTGCGCGATGGCGCCGTCCACGACGCGGTGGTCGTAGCTCAACGTCACGTAGCACATGGAGCGAATGGCAATCGAATCGTTGATCACCACAGGACGCTTTTCAATCGCGCCGAGGCCAAGAATGCCGACGTTCGGCTGGCTGATAACCGGCATACCGAAGAGGCCGCCGAAAACGCCGGGATTGGTAATGGAGAACGTGCCTTCCTGTACTTCTTCCGGCTTGAGTTTCTTCGTTCTCGCGCGGTCAGCCAGGTCGTTCATGGTGCGCTGAATGCCCAGAATGTTTTTCTCGTCCGCGTTCTTGATGACCGGAACGATCAAGCCCCAATCCAGCGCGACGGCGATGCCGATGTTGATCTCCTTGTGGCGAACGACATTCGTGCCATCGAGCGACGAATTGAGCGGCGGGAAGGCGCGCAATCCAGCCACCACCGCCTTCACAAAGAACGGCATGAAGGTCAACTTCGTGCCATAGCTCTTCTCGAACTCGTCCTTTGACTTGGCGCGCAGCGCTGCGACCTTGGTCATATCAATTTCGTCGACGGAATAAACGTGCGGTGAGACGTGCTTGGAGGCGACCATGTGTTCGGCGATTTTCTGACGCATGTTCGAGAGCGGCTCGACTTCGTAATCGCCGTGATAGATGCGTTCGCGCGGGACGCCGATTTGTAGCGCGGGAACGTACTGCGTTCCGTGCGCAGCCGGGCCCCCGCCTCCGGCCAAAGGAGCCGGTGCGACTGGCGGTGGCGGCGGGGCAACACGCTGCGCGGCAGAAGCAGCCGCTGCGGACGCCGAAACTGCGGCGGGCGCGGCCGACCCGGAAATCGCCGCTTCGATATCTTGCTTGCTGACACGTCCGCCCGAGCCGGTACCTGGAACGGTGGTCAAATCAATACCGTGTTCCTTGGCCATGCGGCGCACGAGCGGCGAAGAGTGCACGCGCGCGGCTTCTTTCGTGGCGCTCGCCGCGGGAGCGACCGCGACAGGCTGCGGCGTCGGCGGCGGAACGATTTGCGGCTTCGGCGCTGGCGCGGCGGCCACGGGGACAGGAACTGGCGCCGGGGCGGGAGCTGCCTTCGCCGGGGCCGGTGCAGGCGCGGCAGCGGCCGCACCCGCCGCGTCAATCACGGCAACCACCGTGTTGATGGGTACGGTTTGGCCTTCACTGACCTTAATCTCTTTCAGCACGCCAGCCGACGGCGACGGAATTTCCGCGTCGACCTTGTCCGTGGAAATTTCGAAGAGCGGCTCGTCGCGCTCGACTTTGTCACCAAGCTTCTTCAGCCACTTGGTGATCGTTCCTTCGAAAATGCTTTCCCCCATCTGGGGCATTACGACATCGGCTGCCATTGCGTTCTCCTGTATTTCGTAAAACTAATATTTCGCCAGCTCGCGCGCCGCGTGCACGACTTTTTCCTTGTTCGGCAAAAAGTATTCTTCCAGTGTCGGCGCGTACGGCACCGGCGTGTCCAAAGCCGTGACGCGCATCAAGGGGCCATCCAGGTGGCCAAAGGCGCGTTCACAAAGTATCGCGGCAATTTCGCCGGCAATGCCGCCGGTTTTCGTATCTTCGTGCACGACGAGGCACCGGTTCGTCTTCTTCACCGATTCCACAATCGTATCCGAATCGAGCGGCGCCAGCGTGCGCAGGTCGATCACTTCGGCTTCGATGCCTGACTTTGCCAACTCGTCCGCCGCTTCGAGCGCCGTGTGCATCATCGCCGCATAGCTCACGATGGTTAGATGCTTGCCTTCGCGGCGTACGGCTGCCTTGCCGATGGGCACGACGTAATCATCTTCCGGAATCTCTTCCTTGATGCGGCGATAGAGGAATTTGTGCTCGAAGAAGAGCACCGGATTGTTGTCGCGAATCGCCGCCTTCAGGAGACCCTTCGCGTCGTACGGGGTCGACGGGTAAATCACCTTTAATCCAGGCGTATGCACGAAATACATCTCCGGATTCGCCGAGTGAAACGGCCCGCCGTGCACGCCTCCGCCCGCCGGTCCGCGAATCACGATGGGCGCCGGCGCATCCCACAAATAATGCCCTTTTGCCACGAAGTTCGTAATCTGGTTGAAAGCGCAGACGATGAAATCGATGAACTGCATTTCCGCGATGGGCCGCAGGCCGAGATAGCTCATGCCGCACGCCGCGCCGACAATTGCGCTTTCGCTGATCGGCGTGTCGATCACGCGCTCCCAGCCGAATTTTGCGAGCAAGCCTTCGCTCGTTTTGAACGCGCCGCCATAAACCCCGACATCTTCCCCGATCAGCACCACCGTTGGGTCGCGCTCCATCTCCTCCTGCATCGCCTGCTTAATCGCGTCGAGAAAGGTGACTTGACCCATTAGCGCTTCGCCTTTCTCGCAGCAACGACCAGCTTTTTCGCGGATTTTTTCACACCGCTCTTTGCACCGTTGTTCGACGCGGTTATTTCTTCCTTCCGCTCATGCTTTTCCGTGTCGCCAAAATGAATCGGCGCGCTTCCGCCGCCGGAACCTTTTCCACTACCAAAGCCTTCCACCGTCCAAACCGCGGTCACGCTGGACTTCGGCGGCGTCACTTCCGCCACTGGGCGCTCCCACTTCGCGCGAATCTTGTGGCAATCGTCGCCAGTGCAATAAACGCCGACTTCGGCAAATTCGGCCGGCGGCATCGGTGACTTTTCCGCGAAGTCACGCTCTTTTTCCAGCAAAGCGGAAATCTTCGCTTCGATCTCTTTCTTGCCCTTTTCGTCCAGGAACTTTTCCTTGAACAAAAACCTCTCGTGCCGCGCAATCGGATCTCGCTCTTCCCAATATTTCTTCATGTCTGCCGGAACATATTCGGCCGGATCGTGCTGCGCATGGCCCAGGCGCCGGAACGTTTTGGCTTCGATCAGAATCGGCCCATGGCCGGCTCGCGCCAGGTCCACCGCTTCCTTCGCCGTCGTGTACACAGCCGCGACATCGTTGCCATCGACAACGAAGCTCTTCACACCGTAAGCCTTCGCGCGGTCGGCCAGATTTTCCACCGGCACCTGCCGCTTCACCGGTGTCGAATACGCCCACAAATTATTTTCCAGCACGAGCACGAACGGCGCTTTCTGCGTCGCCGCAAAATTCAAACCCTCATGAAACACGCCGGTCGAGCTGCCGCCGTCGCCGATCCACGTCATCGCGACAATTTTGTGGCCCAAATAGCGACCTGCCATCGCCACGCCGGTCATCACCGGAATCAAATCGCCCAACATCGAAATCGGCGAGACGATGTGCAGATTGTCGAGGTCGCCAAAATGACTCGTGCCATCTTTGCCCTTCGTCGGCGAATCGTACTTAGCCATGTGCTGCATGAAAACGTCGCGTGGGGGAACGCCCTTCACCAACAATGCGCCGATATTGCGAATCATCGGCGCCAACCAATCTTTTTTTTCCAGCGCCGAAGCCGTCCCGACGGAAACCGCTTCCTGCCCCAAACTCGAATAGAGTCCGCCGACAATTTTGTTCTGCCGGAATAGCTTCACCATCGTGTCTTCCACAGCGCGGTTCAGCCGCATGTAGTAGTACAGATCCAGATGCCGCTGCCGTGTGAGCGTTTTCACCATTCGCTTCTCCGCTGCCAACCTTTACGCCGTCGCCGCGACCGGTTGCTCGACCGCTTCCAACTTTTCGAGCAATTCCGCGCGATCGATACGCTGTAACTCGATCCCGAATACTTCGGCAAGATGCGCCGCCAATTTCGGCTTCACTTCGTCCAGCTTTACACCTCGTCCCAGCAATTTCTCAAGAGAAGTGGCCTTCCGGTCCGCAATTCCGCATGGCACGATCAAATCGAAGTTCCGTAAATCCGTCGAAACGTTGTACGCCAGCCCATGCGAAGTAACCCATCTGCTGATGTGCACGCCGATCGCCGCCAATTTCTCTGAAGTTTTCCTTTCGCCGACCCAAACTCCCGTCTTACCAGCCTCACGGCCGGCGACAATTCCAAATTCTGCCGTCGCGCGAATCATCGCCTCTTCCAGCATCCGCACGTACCACACAACGTCTCGCCGAATCGCACCAAGATTCAAAATCGGATACGCGACAATCTGTCCGGGCCCGTGATACGTCACATCCCCGCCGCGGCTGGTTTCAAAAAACTCGACACCTTTTTGGCGCAATACGCTCTCACTAGCCAGCAGATGCTCGCGCTTTCCGTTGCGTCCCTGCGTGATCACGTGCGGATGTTCGCAAAAAAGCAGCGCATCGTCGATCACGTCGAGCTTCCGCGCCGCAACAATCCGCTTCTGCAGCGCATAAGCTTCCGCGTACGGAATCAAACCTAAATCGACTTGGAATGCGCGAGCCACCGTTTTAAACGTTAATCTGCAATCCGCGCACGCTGGCGAATGCGTCGCCCATCGCTTCCCAAACCGTCGGATGCGCGTGAACCATGTTCATCATGTCGTCGATCGTGCCTTCGAGATTTAGAACCGCCGCTGCTTCCGCCAAAATTTCCGTCGCCAGCGGTCCAATAATGTGAATGCCCAGCACTTCACCGTATTTCTCTTCGCTCACAACTTTAATAAATCCGCCGTGATTGTTCAGAATGGTCGCCTTGCTGTTCCCAACGAATGGGAATTTGCCGACCTTTACCGAATATCCCGCGTCGCGTGCCTGCTTCTCCGTCAAGCCAATCGAACCAATTTGCGGCTCGCAATATGTCGCATTCGGAATGCGGTCCTTGCGAATTGGTTGCGTCAGCTTCCCCGCAATCGTCGTCACCGCCACGATTCCTTCCATCATCGCAGCATGCGCCAGTTGTGGCAGCCCCGCCACGATGTCGCCAATCGCGTACAAGCCTTTTTCCGCCGTTTCCATCATCGGCCCAACGTGTACAAATCCGCGCTCGAGTTTCGCCTTCGATTTTTCCAAGCCGCATCCATCCGTCATCGGCTTGCGCCCCACCGCCAGCAGAAGCTTCTCCGCCTGCAGCGTTTGTGCCTTACCATCCTTGTCCGTAAACGAAACGGTCACGCCCTTTGCGTCTTTTTTCACGCTGTCCACTTTGCAGCCGGTCTGAATCGCTATGTTCTTCTTCTTAAAACTCTTCTCGAGCTCGGCGGAAATCTCTTCATCTTCCACCGGCACCGCACGCGGCAACGCTTCCAGTATCGTCACCTGCGTTCCAAAAGAATTGTAGATGGACGCAAACTCCACGCCGACCGCGCCTGCCCCCACCACAATCAGCGTCTTCGGAATCTCCGGCAGCTCCAGAATGGACCGGTTTGTCAAAATCGTTTTGTGATCCGGCTCAATCCCCGGGAGCGCTCGCGCTTCCGAGCCGCTCACCATCAAGACATTCGACGCTTCAATGGTCGTCCTTTTTCCGTCCTTCTCGACGCTGATCTTCCCAGGCCCTTCGTAACGGCCCCATCCTTGCACCCATTCCACTTTGTTCTTCTTAAAGAGAAATTCGATGCCTTTGGCGTGCTTCTTCACGATCTTGTCCTTGCGCGCCAGCGTCGAACCCCAATTCAATTTCACGCCGCTCACTTCAATTCCATACTCCGACGCTTCTTTAAAGTGGTCATAAATCTCCGCGTGATGCAGCAGAACCTTAGTGGGAATGCAGCCGACGTGCAAGCACGTGCCGCCGAGAAACGGATCCTTCTCCACAACCACCGTCTTCAGTCCCAGCTCGCCGGCGCGGATCGCCGCAACGTATCCACCGGGTCCGCTCCCGATAATCGCCACATCGTACTTTGCCACGCTGAATCTCCCTTCGGTTGGAGGCCCATTGCTGGGTCCGGCATCGCCGCCGCGCCGCTTCGCGCCCGGTCAGGTTTTCGCTCTAGGACTTCTGTGCGGTCGCCCGCTCACGCTGGAGGTCACCGCTCCGCGCCGCTCCTACCCCTGCTTGAGCGACGGCAGCCCGGCAAACTTTGAATTTTATCAGTCGCACACCTTCCGAGCAAATGATGCTCGGCTCGAATTTTCGACGCAGTCCCTACCTTTGCCGCACGCTGCTTTTACCCCTAAACGCCGCCATACCGCACCGGCGAACCTTAAGCGAATATACCGACCGGGTAAGGGGACGCGTGATTAGCGCATTAGGAAACTTTAACGGAACGCTCCTTGTTCCGCTGGCGTTGCTCCTGGTGGCCGGCGGTGGCTATCAACTGGGGCGGACCAATGCACGTCCCCTCGAGTCGGATGCGGCGGCCATCCTGTTCGGCATCGTTACTCTGGCCTGTGGCCTGCTCTCTCCGAAAAAATCACTAGCGAGAGAAGCGCCGCCGCCACAGCGTTTCCACCGCTACTACGTGGACGAAGCACGCATCTCGCGCTGATTCGCCGTTCGAACAGTGTTACACTCTCGCCTCGATAGCACTAATTCGCCTGAATTTTGCTTTGCGAGGCACTATGCGCAAGCTTTTCCTTCTCGCCTGCTCGCTTTTCCTGCCCGCGTCGCTCAACGCGCAATCTTGTTCCGGCAACGCCGAATCGCTCCTCTCGCTCACGCAGCCTCATGACTACGTGCAAAAACGCGTATCCAGCTACGACCGCACCGGCGGCAACGCCGACGCACGCCCCGTTCCTGCCGGCGCCACGCTCGATCTGCTCGACGTCAACGGCCCGGGCGTCATCACGCACATCTGGATCACTATCGCCTCGCCTGAAGACTTCCATCTCAAGAGACTTGTCCTTCGTATGAATTGGGACGGCGAACCCTCTCCCAGCGTCGAAGCGCCCATTGGCGATTTCTTTGGTCTCGGCCTCGGCCAATATTTTCTCTATCAATCCGTTCCCCTCGCTGTCTCCCCCGACAAAGCGCTTAACTCCTTTTTTCCCATGCCGTTTCAAAAACACGCTCACATCTCCGTAACCAATGAAGGCAGGGAAAAAGTCGACGCGTTTTATTTCAATATTGACTATCGCGCGTGCTCCAAGCCGCTCGCCGCAGACACGCTCTATTTCCACGCACAGTATCGCCAGCAGTCGCCCGCCAAGGGTTGGACTTCCGATTGGTCCTCCAATGGCGACGCCAAAGTGAACGACAAAAAAAATCTCGATGGAAAGGACAACTACACCTGGCTCGAAGCCACCGGCCACGGTCATTTTGTCGGCGTCACCATGTCCGTTTTACAAAATCAGGACGGCTGGTGGGGTGAAGGCGACGATATGTTTTTCATCGACGGCGAATCATTGCCGTCCATCAACGGAACCGGTTCCGAAGACTATTTCCTCGGCGCGTGGGATTTCGGCTCTCATTCCTTCGCCTACGGCTTGATGGGCGCGCCCGTCAAAGGCGAAGAGCACGCCGGCAGCCGAAGCTCCGTCTACCGCTTCCATCTCGACTCGCCTATTCCCTTCACAAAATCCCTTCGCGCCACCATCGAACACGGCCACGCCAACGTCCGCTCCGACAATTTCTTCTCCGTCGCGTATTGGTATCAATCCGAACCCCACGCCGCTTCGCCTGCGCTTCCGTCCGTCGAAACCCGCATCCCCAGCCTCTACCAAGTCGGCGGCCCCGGCAACGCTCCAGCATCGCACTAGATGATTCACGCGGGCGCACCGAGTCCGGTCACGACGTCACAGCGCGAAAAAAGAGAGCATTGTCACTTCGACCGGAGTAACCGGGCATTTTCTTGCGTGCGGTGTTTGCACGCCGGGTTACGGAGTGGAGAAACCTCTCTTGGATCTAAGCCGAAGGCACGCAGCAGCCAAGCGCAGCCAAAGCGGGACCCTATGCCCGCGGAATCGCTGGAAAATACTTCTCATCCAGTATCTTCCGGTGATGAACTTCATGCCCGGCAATAATGTACGCCAGCGCTCGCGCTGAGACGGTTTTCCCGCTTGCCGTGCCGCGACGTACCCACGCTTCCGCCGTCAAACTCTGCACCAGCGCCATCGTCGCCGCCCGCACCGCCGCAAATTCCGCCGCCAAATCCGATAGCGCCCGCTCACCGAACGCTCCCGGCGCAATGTAATCGTTCTGCTCGAACGAAGCTAGCGGCGTCTCGTCCCCCCGCGCGATTCGCAGCAAGCGGTATGCAAAAATGCGCTCGGCATCACAAATATGGCCGATCACTTCTTTCACCGACCACTTGCCGGGCGCGTAGCGGAAATTTCCTTCTCGTTCGCTGCGTGCCGCCAGTAGCTGCGCCATTTGCACGCGCTGCGCCTCCAGCACGCCGACAATGTCGTCGCCGGGAATTAGCGAAACGTAAGTTTCATAATATGGTGCATACTCATCGGACTGCGGTCGGGTTACAGCGGCGCGTTTCGGCATCATGCGTGGCATTATACTCCCGTCTGGCAAGACTAAATCGGCGCAGCATCGTGCTGCGGAATCGAAAATGGGGGCCGCATTGGCTGGTAGTTCCGGGAAACAAAACTCCACCATAGAACTTAAATCCGCTCGCGTCGCATTCCAAGGCGAACGCGGCGCGTTCAGCGAAGCCGCTGCCATCCAGCTTCTCGGTGATTCCATTACCACTATTCCGCGCCCTACTTTCGATTCTGCCTTCGCCGCCATCGCGGATGGCGCAGCGGACGTCCTCCTCGCTCCAGTAGAAAACACGCTCGCCGGTTCCGTCGTCCGCGTCTATGACCTGCTTCTCGAAAGCGATCTCACCGTGGTCGCGGAAACCATTCTCCACATCGAACACCAACTTATCGGCTGCCCGGGAGCAACCCAGGCTGATCTTCGCTCCGTCTCCTCCCATCCAGTCGCGCTCGCACAGTGTGAAAAATTCTTCCTCGCGCATCCCAATCTAAAACGCGTTCCCACTGAAGACACCGCGGGCAGCGTCCGCGAAGTCATTTCTCGCGGCGATAAGTCCTTCGCAGGAATCGCAGCTCGTCGTGCCGCAGCCATCTACGGCGGAATCATCCTTGCCGAAAATATTCACGACAATCCTGAAAACTTCACACGCTTCGTTTTGCTTGTCCCCTCTGCGCAAGCCGCCCAGCTCGCATCGCCCGAAGCCAACAAGATGTCTATCGCCCTGCGCCTTGCACACAAACCCGGCGCACTCCTCGCCGCTCTCGAACCCTTCTCACGCCACGGCGTCAACCTCCAGAAAATCGAAAGCCGCCCGATCCACGGGCGGCCTTTCGAATATCAGTTCTATCTGGATGTCGAAACTAATTCCCCGGTCGCTCTCAACGCCGCCCTCGCCGAAGTCCGCTCTTCCACCACTTTCCTCCGCGTCCTGGGTCTTTACCCTTCCGCTTCCCGCTCTTAGGACAGTCCCGAAAATTTCACGCGGTTATTTTGGCCAGCAGGCGAGGCTGTTTTCACGGTCTACGCCAGATTCACTACTCCTCGGACCGTGCCAAATACAAACAACCCAAAAGCGCGAAAAAGAGCGCCGCAACTCCCATGAGAAGCGCGCTTTCTCCTAAAACGCCGGTCGACCAAATGTCACGCTTCGAGAGACCATTCAGGAAGGAAGGCACGTAGCCGGACGCGAATAGCAGCCACCCCATTACCGCGCCGACACACAAATAGCTGATTCTCCGCACCAGCGTAATCGATCGAGTCGCCCGTTCCACCGCCATCTGCTTGCACGCCAACTGCCCTTTCCACCAGAGGAAGTCCGGGGCCGGCAACACAGATACAACCGTCCGGTTTCCTTGCAAGAATTCCGATACTGCCGCTGTATCGATACAAATCGCGCACTCGTTTGCGTGTCTCCTCAGCTCGCCATCCAAACTAGCGCAACGCATCGCATCGATGATTTCCTTTTCCCTTTCACAATGAATCCGGTTCATGAATCGCCATCCTTTCCCGTTTGCGGACGTTTACGAAGCACGCTCGCGAGTTTCCGGCGCGCGCGAAATAGCAATACACGAACGCTCGTGGCCCTTAGTCCGGCAAGGCGGGCAATCTCTCTGTGGTCGAAGCCTTCGACGTGCGCAAGCCAAAGCAGTTGACGCTCACGGGCCTTCAACTGCTCAAACGCGCGGCGCACATCCGTCCGCGTCTCAGGATCATCCTCGAAGGGTTGATCGCTCGCGCCGAACGTTTCCGGAGGCTCCTCTCGACGCCATCGATCTCGCAAAAGATTTGTCGCAATTCTGAAAAGATAACTCCTGCTCTCTGTGGCATCCATTTCCGGCAACTTGGCAGCCAGGAAACGGCAGTAGCTCTCCTGAAGCAAATCGTCGGCAACGTCGCGGCGTCCCGATGTCCGCAAAAGATAAGCCCACAACGAACGGTTCGTTCGGCAGTAGAAAATACCAAACGCCTCGCGGTTCACATTCGGCCGATCAGCTGAGTCCGCAAACGAGCCGGACATTTGCTCCGGAAGGTCGAGGGGAGCAACGCGAGCATGCGGCAAGATCCGCATTCATCACGAACGCTGCGCGGCGTTCTCGCGCAGCAGACCGAACGACTTCGAGAGGAAGTACGACAGCGCCGCGGCTACTCCGAAGCCAAGGCCCAGGCTCAAAGTGATTGTGCCCCCGATGAGGAATCCTGGCTCCGCGCCGGGTATGCTCAGGCGCAAAAACAGCAATCCAAGCCCCAACAACACCAGAATAACGCCGGCCTGCGCCGCGCCCAGAATCCGCCCATACGGCGTCCTCTGCTCCATCGCCAGCGATTCCAGAAATCGCTTCCCCGCATCGCTCTGGACATACGCCAGCAATTCGTGATCCGAACCAAACTTTTCCAGCAGCTTTGTCTGTATCCCCGCCTGCAACTTCGCCGTTTTGAATCGTGCAATCGTGCTAAAGATTGTCCAAACGACGAACCCAAACAACCCAAACAACATCGGAAATATAATCACTTCCTCGGGCATGGCTAGCTCCTCTTCTTAGTTGATACGTTGTCAGCTCACTTTTGTTCGGACACCTTGGTGCTCGGGGCCGCCACGCAAACCCTGCGCCGCCCTTCACTACTTATAACGTCCGACGTCAATAATGGTTAACACGAGCATGGGAACGTCTCGCACCGGCGTGGTTAAGCGGTGAGTCACGCGCCTGACAAAGGCAAAAACCGGTTGGTAAGCCTCAAGACAAACGGCTTGCGCGCGCTTAAATCGGGAGGATTTTCGAGGCGGAAGACTGCTAGCTCAACTTGCTGTGAATCATTAACCTGCGCACTGCAAAAGCCGCAAAGAGCAGACAAAAAAGCACATTTCGCGCATTCGCGCCGTTCTGCGCGATGTTTACGCCCTCCGTCACGGACAGCCCCGCCATCAAGATCATCAAGACCAGATTGAGTGTTTTGTTCACGCCGCGCCCCCAAGACGAGAAGTCGCCCCACCATAGCAGAAATCTCAAGAGGCACTTATTGGGCGCCCTTTCTCGGGACCGTAAGAGTTAATGCAGGCCTTTCAACTGTTTCGCAAGATGGCGTCCGACGACTCCAACTGGCACGAACGAGGCGAGTGCAAGTAGCCGCTGAAGCGTGCCGGGCGGTAGAAGCACCGTCGCAATCGACCCCATCAGAAACGGGAGGAGCAGTAGAATCAAGAGCGTCGATGCCGCGAGATAAATGCGAACCGCCGTGCTCTCGCGCTGGTGCCATAAGGCGAGCAAAAACAGCAGCGGCGTGGCGACCGTAAGCCAGGTCAGGAACCCCCATGTCGCGTGTCGCGGATCGGGCATCGGGAAGAGACCAGCCTTGATGGACATAACTCCCGTGGCGGCGACGGAAACGCCAATCAGCAGAGCGAGCACGATATTCGTTGTCCGGCGGAACGCTGCGGCCAATCCGACGGCGCCAAACAATGCTGCCGCCCCGGTTAAAATCGCGCCAACGTTGAATATCCACGGATGACGCGAACCCGCAGTACCCAGCGTGCTCGCGCTATCCCGCGCAATGCTGTACTCCGGGAAAAACGGCAACGCGGCCAGTTGGGCGCCGAAGTAAAAGATGGGAACGAAAACAGCCGCCACCAAGCAAAATCTGGCGAGCAAACCTCTTGGTTCGTCGGCGTTCATGTACACTCCGGATTCCTGAATTTTGACACTACGACTGCCATGCCACATGGGGAAAACGTTTGAGCCACACAAAAAGTCGCAAACATCTCCCTCTGACGTGTGAGCCAACAAACAAAAACGGGCCGGCGTCGCCGCCGGCCCTTGGTCTTTATCTCTTTAAGTCGCTACTTCCTGTTAGCAGTAGCTGCACTCCGCGTCGCCCATGCCGCCGCTCATGCCGTCCTTCATTCGCTTCAGCCGATTGCCAAGCCGTTCGGCCAATTGATGTCGTGCCCGCCACAACCGCGCCTTCAGCGTATTTTCCGTCACGCCGAGCGTCTTCGCCGCTTCGCCGGTCGAATAGCCCTGCACTTCGCGAAGAACAAACGCCGACTTCAGCAGAGGAGAAAGCTCGTCCAGGTTTTCGTTGATCATCTCGCGCAGCTCCGTCCCCACGTACATCTGTTCCGGGTCCGGGCCGTCGTCCGCGAAACGTTCGCTCGGCGGCAGTTCGTCTTCCCGCGCCGGCTCATCGAGCGACACCGCAGGCCGCGCCTTCATGCTGCGCCGCCGCATCAGTGCCGCGTTAATCACAATGCGCGTCAGCCACGTTGAAAATTGCGAGCGCCCTTCAAAGCGCTTCAAGTTGCGGTACGCGGAGAGCATTCCCTCCTGCAGAGCGTCTTCCGCGTCCTCAGCGTTCCCAAGAACGCGCAACGCCGTCTGAAACAGCGGCCGCTGGTAACGCTTGAACAGCGCGTCCACCGCCTGCGCGTCTCCGCGCTGCCCCGCGCGGATCAGCTTCGCTTCGTTCAGTTCAATTCCCACTGCAGCTTGTGTAGCCATTTTGCCCCCCATTACAAACTCTTTTTGCACTCAACATTAGACGCAAAAACTCTTCGTTCGCTGCCTCAGTGCACTGGCGCGTTCACAGCCCCCTTTGGCCGCTTCAACAGCAGCATCACCGGCAACACCATCAGAAAAACGACGCCCAGCATCTTGTAGTTGTCCAAAAACGCCAGCATCGCCGCCTGCCGCTGTACCACGGCGCTAATCATTCCAGTCGCTCGTTCCGATGCTGCCGCATGGGTCGAGCCTGCCGACACGAACGTCGCCGTAAATCCCGTAGTAAGCTTCTGATACGCCAGACTGAACGGATTCACGTGCTCCATCAGCCGCGCCGTGTGCGCCTGCGTTCTCCGCTCCAGCTGCGTCGTCACCGTTGCAATTCCCACACTCGCGCCGATGTTCCGCGCCAAATTGATAATTCCGGTGCCCATATTCGTCTTTTCTCTTGGCACGTACGCAAACGCGCTCACGTTAATCGGGATGAACAAAAACGCCAGCCCGAAACTCTGTAGCATTCGTCCATACACCGCGTGCCGGTAATCCAGCTGCAGATTCCAGCCCGCCATCACGAAAAGCGAAATCGCGCACACGACGCATCCGAACGAAATTAAAAACTTCGTATCCACTTTCGACACCAGAAACCCCACCACCGGCATCATCAACATAATCACTGCGCCGCCCGGCGACAGCGCCAGCCCCGCCATCTCCGCCGAATATCCCAACAGCTGCTGCAACATCTGCGGAATCAGCACGGTGCTCGAATACAGCACGAATCCCAGAAAAAACATCGCGGTTGTGGCAATCGCGAAATTCCGATTCTTCAACATCCTCAAATCCACTACCGGATGGTCCTGCCGCAGTTCCCAGAAAATCGCCGCAATCAATCCCACTAGCATCAGCACCGCAAAAATCTGGATGAAGCCGCTCGCCAGCCAGTCCTCGCGCTGTCCTTTGTCCAAAATAATCTGCATGCTGCCGAGCCCAAGGCTGATCAGTCCGATTCCGATGTAATCCACGCGGAAACCTTCGCTCACTTTCGCCTTTTTCATGTACGGCGGGTCGCTTACCAATAAAGACGTCAAAAGCAGCGAAATTATTCCCACCGGAATGTTGATGTAGAAAATCCATCTCCACGAAAAATTGTCCGTAATCCATCCGCCGAGCCACGGCCCGATCGTCGGCGCCACAACCACCGCGATCCCGTACACCGCGAACGCCATCCCGCGCTTTTCCAGCGGAAACGTGTCGTTCAGAATCGCCTGCTCGCTCGGCTGCAAACCGCCGCCACCCGCGCCCTGCATAATCCGGAACAGCACCAGCACGCCCAGGCTCGGCGCCAATCCGCACAAAAACGAACTCACCGTGAACAGCGCCACGCAAATCATGTAGAACCGCTTGCGTCCCACCAGCCCTGAAAGCCATCCGGATAGCGGCAACACAATCGCGTTCGAAACCAAATACGACGTCAGCACCCAAGTCGATTCGTCCGCCCCCGCCGACAAACTTCCCGAAATGTGCGGTAGCGCCACGTTCGCAATTGACGTGTCCAGAACTTCCATGAACGTCGCGAGCGTCACCGTTACGGCGATCACCCAAGGGTTGATCGACCCGTCCGGCATTCTCAATTTGGAAAGCAATCTGTTCTTCACGTTCGTTTCTGCTTTCGCTCGCTGCTCTTCGCACTAATTCTTCGTCACAACCGTTGCTTCCACGTTCATTCCCGGCCGCAACACCGCACCATCTTGCTGCGTCGAATCCAACACAATCTTCACCGGGATGCGCTGCACTACTTTCACGTAATTGCCCGTCGCGTTTTCCGGCGGCAGCAGACTCAGCACCGCGCCCGTCGCCCCCGCAATCGAGTCCACGTGTCCGCTAAACGTTTTTCCATACGTGTCCACTTTCACTTCCGCTTTTTGTCCGGCACGCATCTTTTTCAGTTGAGTCTCTTTGAAATTCGCCGTCACCCAAACGTTTTGCAGTGGCACCACAACCAGCAATCCCTGCCCCTGCTGCACCACTTGCCCAACCTCAACCTGCTTGTGCGTCACAACGCCGTCCACCGGCGCCGTGATCGTCGCGTATTCCAGATTCAACTGCGCCGCTTCTACCGCTGCGCGCGCCTGCTGTACCTTCGCGATTTTCGCTGCCGCGTCCGCCTGCTTCATCGCCACTTGCTTCGTGTCGGCTTTCGCGGACGCTACGCCTGCGTGAGCCTGTTGCACCCGTGCTTGCGCCGCTTCCAACTGTGCTTTCGCGATGTCCACGCTGCGCTTCGCTTGTGCGAACTTCTCTTCGTCCGCTTTCAACGCGCTCGCCGTCGCATCCGCATTCGCCTGTGCCGCGTCAAATTGCTGCTTCGAAATCTCTCCCTTTTCCATCAGCGGCCGAAACCGCGCCAGGTCCGCCTGCGCCAGTTGCGCATTCGCTCTGCTCTTATCAATATTTGCCTGCGCCCAGGCGAGGTCCGAAGTCTTCGCTTGCTCGTACGTCACTTCCGCTCGCATTGCCTCCGCTTGCGCGCCCAACAATTGCGCGTCCGCGCTCGACGTTCCACTCGCCACGTTCTCCCGCGTCTTCGGAATGTCCACTCCCGCCGACTGCGCTTCGCTCTCCGCCAACGCCAGCTGCGCCTTTGCCTGATCCAACGCCGCTTGATAATCCCGCGCGTCCAGTTTCACCAGTGCTTGCCCCACCTTCACCGGCTGGTTGTCGTTCACCAAAACTTCCGCTACGCGCCCGTAAACCTTCGCCGACACCGCCGTAATGTGCCCGTCCACCTGCGCGTCGTCCGTGCTCTCGCGGTTGAAGTAATAAATAAACAGTCCCGCCACGAGCACCAGAACGGCCGCGCCTCCAAAAATCAGCCGGTTGCGCAGCTTCGTATTCGCCTGCGGCGCCGCTGCCTCTTCATCCAAGCGAAGCTCCTCTGTCCGCGACTTCACTCGTGTCGCGTTTTCCAGCCCGACTTCGATCTCAATACTCATCCCGTTCCCTCTTTAATCGCGTTCTCTCTTACTTCGCGTAAACTTTTTCCATCTGCCCAATTCCGCGCGCATAGTCCGCACGTGCCTGATTGAATCGGTACAGCGCAATGATCTGGTTGTCGTTCGCTCGCGCCAGCGCATCCTGCGCTTGAATCACCTCAATGTTGTTCGCCACGCCCGCCTTAAAACGGTCCCGCGCCTGATCCACTTCTTCCTTCGCCAGCTGCACGCCCAGATTCGCCACTTGCACTTCATTTCGCGCCGATTCCAGATTCAGCAACGCCGTTTTCACATCCAGCGCAATCGAATTCCGCAAATCCGCTTTCTGTTCTTCCAGCGTTCGCAACTGCAAATCCGCTTTAACGATCTCTGAATGGATTCGTCCGCCGGTAAAAAGCGGCATATTCACGCCCAACTCATAGGTGTAGACCGGAATCCCTGTCGCCGAGCTCAGTCCCTGATACGCCCAGTTTCCGTCAAACCGCAGCGACGGCAACCGTTCCGCCTGCGACGCCTGTTTCTGCCGCTGCGCTGCTTTCACTTGTTGTTCAATCGACTTCCACTCCGCACGAGTCGCGAGTGCGGCATCGATGCTCGAATCCATCTCCGGCTGCGGCGTGTCGAAAAAACTCAGCGAATCGGCGAGTTCCACCTTTTGCCGTGGATCCAGATTCAGCAGCCGGCTCAAAATGTAGAGCGAAGAGTCGCGATCGTTTTCCGCTTGAATCAGCGCCTGCTTCTCGTTCTGCAGCTCCACGTTCGCGCGCAGCGTATCAATGCCCGTTCCCACGCCTTCTTTTTGTAAGTCGGCCGCTTGGTCGTAGAGCGCTTGCGCCAATTCCACCCGCGACTTCGACGCCGTCACGTTTGCTTCCGCCCGCAGCGACCCGATGTACTGGGACACAACCAGCAAAATCACTTGCTCGCGCGTCGACTCGCTCGTCGATTTCTGCGCGCCCGCCAATTCCTTCGCCGCCTGGTAGCGCCGCCACAACGTCAAGTCAAAGATCGGCGTTCCCACCGCCACGCCTGCGTTGAAAACTTGAAACGGTCCCGAATGTTCCGGAATTCCCGGAATCTTCTGTCCGAATCCCGTTTCGATGTTCTGCCGCCTCGCCGAATCCGAAACCTGCAAGTTCGCGTTCGGAATCAGGTTTGACCGCGAAATGTTTTTGTCTTGTTCCGCCTCGGCGGCCGTTAAAACGGCAATCTGCGCCGTCGTATTTTGTTTCAGCGCCAATGCCACCGACTGCTCTAGCGTCAACTTCATTGCGTCCGGCTTGGGAGCGTTTTGCGCCAATCCTGGCTTCGCCCCGAACATCAGGCTGAAGAACGCGATGTAAAAAAAGAAGCTTGGCCCTTTGCCGCGTTTCTCGCCTGCGCCCGCCTTCTGCTCTGCGGTAATCTCACTGACGATCGCTTGATTCAGGCAGCCCTCCGCCAGCAATTGCGCGCCTTCGCAATACATCGCCTTCAGCAAAACCTTCCCCGCCCCATCAATGAATGTGACGCC
>DATLVG010000153.1:0-7097 GCA_035577625.1 Candidatus Dormiibacterota bacterium | reverse complement strand
GCTGGCAGTTGCCTCAATAACAGGGCCCAAAATAGTGCTATCAGAGCAATTGTGACGACGGTGCAGCCCAAGAGCGCGCCGTAACCGGCGCCGAAAACTCGAAACAGCAAATGTTGAATCCAAACTGGTAGGAGGCCGTACATCTGCGCTGGGCCTAAGGTGCTGGCCGAGCAGATTGTCCAGATTCAAAAAACTTCCGCGGTCTTTAAATACCCACAAGTCGAGAGAAAAAAACGTCGGCCAGAAAATGAAAAAAAGAACAAAGAAACAACTAACAATATCGAAAGCGGACGCCCCCAGGGGGATGAGGCTTGATCGTTCGAATTCAACAGGAATCCTCGCGCATGACCACCAATTTCCTCTGCTAATTATTGTCAGCTGGCGGCAAGAGTCAAGAAAAGCCAATCGTGCCGCGCCTCAAAATCCATACTTTGCAACGACGGCGCGTTTATCTTTGGAAATCAACGCAATTGCGGCTCGCTCTGGCGCAAGCACAAAATTGAGTTGCGTGCCCGTAAGTTTGTCGCGCAACGTTACCTGTGCTGGTGCCGCGTTTTCCGAGGTAAGAACGTACATCACCGCATCATCCAGCACGGTCGGATAAATCAAAACACCACTTGGCAAGGGCGACTGCAGTTCAAAGTCTGGTGAAAGCCCGACACGCTGTGAAACGTAACGATATAGTTCGGCAGCGGGCGCCGTGTCTTCCGCTAGCTCCACGGGGAAAGCAGCCCAATAGATTCTGCCTTTTCCGTAGGGAATTTCCGCAAACGTTTCGCCGTTCTCTATCGCCAGAGCCTCCGCCCAGAATTGCCTCTCCTGTGAGAACGACATTGAAATCGCAGCGCTGCCGATTCGCATCGTTGCGTTGTGATACCAGACTGGCCCAACCTGAGCGGCTAGTTTCAGCGGTGTAGTCCGGTCGACAGTCTGCCAGTGCTCGTCGCGTCCCGCTGGCCCCGTAACCAGCAAATTTCCGCCCGCGCTAGCGTACCGCAACAGCGCCTGCCACGAGGTTTCGCTTAGAGATTGTGGAGACGGCAGTATCGCCAGCTTTGGCGCGCCCAGCTTCGCGATCTGATTTTCCGCGACGACGTAAGCCGTCAAATGTACATCGTAGGCCAGCGCGCGAATCGCCGTTTTTTGTGCATCGAGTTGCATGTTACCCACCGCGGAATACTGCGCTGCCTGTGACGTGACGATCGCGATCGCCGGCAACAGGGGATTCCGAAGGTGTTCACCAATCTGCTTCGATAGAGCCGCGAAATCGCGGAGAACGCTCGCTTCCGGTTTCTCCGTCCCGTCCGGCCGCACGGCACCGATGGGCGTTTCGTTTCCCTCCGTCATATACGAATTCGAATTCCACAGCCACTCGATGGTGCCGGACGACTGGATCAAAGATATTGCGACTTTGCGTTCAAACAGATTTGCTTCCTGCTCCACAGAGAATCGCGCGAGCTCATCAAGTGTCAATTCGCGCTGCAAACCTGTCTCCTGTATGAGAAGCGCCTGGCCGGGTTGTTTTGCGACTAACGAGTCCCACAGCAGTGAATCGTTCTGCCACCACGTGTGATTCGTTACGAAGTCGAGCGCACGGCCGTAGTAGGCCGGCGACGGCCGGTCCATCACTCCGCCTTCATCCTGTCCAACGGTCACTAATTGCTGCGATCCGGTCGCGCGCACTGTGTTACGCATCTTTTGCGCCCAGTCTGTGAAAACGTCCTGCGCGAAGAGCATATAGTCGTGTACCTTCAACGAATTTCGGCCCGTGTACATTCCTCGCGAATCGAATTCGCTTTCTTGCGGAAGTGATACATTTCCCGGAACGGAAGTGACCGGCATATTCCATGCAGCGGCCAGCGCCGCTTGGTCCGGATATTTCTTTGCAAGCCATTCGTTCCACTTTTCTGTTTCGATCCAGTCATTGTTCGGCCGCATTGTCCAGAGACGTTTCGAAATGCTCGGCTCGTTGATCAAATCCCACACGAGCCACGGCACTTCGTGAAATCGTGCTGCGACCGCGGAAATAAGTGTCTGCTGTCTCCGGACCGCCTCCGGGTCAAGGTACGAATTTGTCCCCGCCAGCACGTCGGGCAGAAACGCAAAACAGTTAAATTGCACAGGTAAGTTGTGCTTTCGTGCAGTCATGAGAAACGCTTCGATCGTTCGCAGCGTCCGTTCGTATGGTTGGCCCGTCTCGTCAAAGAACTTGTCCCACCCAGTCCACCAACCCGTGCGAATCATGTTCAATCCAGCCGAGGAAATTTGCCCGAGATCCTGGTCCCAGACGTACGCATTGGAATGCTCGAAATAGAGACGTTGCACCTCGCTCGACATGTACGTCGTTCCGATCACTGCCAAGGGCTTCCCATCGAGCTCAAAAAAGTCTCTATTGACGGAAACCTTCGGACCAGACTTCAAGTACTCTGAATCGCGAATCCAGAAGCCGGATCGGTAAATGGCGCGTACTTTTCCGTTATCCAGGAGTTGTGCCTCGATGATGTGCAATCCCTTTTCCTTCGGCGCGGGTAACATTACCGGTAGCACTGCGGGAAGCACCGTCGCGGTCTCTGTGCGCTCGGAAGGTTTTTCCTGCGGGAACGCGGCAATTTTCACGCTCAGGTCACCCATCGTTTTGCCGAAGCCGTTCCACAGAACTTGCGCCTCCACTGGCTCACCTGGCAGGTAGAGGGGAAGTGTTGGCCGCACCGTGAAACTCTCCGCGCCTTGCGCTGCCCGTTCCGAAAGCGTTCTAATGAGATTAACGGTCTCCGCCCGAGTGGAAAAATCCCCGCCCAGTTCAGCCGGAACTAAAATCCAGCGGCCGCCGTTAAATCCATTCTGTAAATGGTCGACCTGCAAGATCGGCGCAGCCATTCGCCGATCTCTTTGCGTGGCATAGGCGAGAGCATCGAGCCGCGCATCGATCGATCCCGCTGACCCGCCGCGCGCGTACAAATCGACCGCACTCAAACGAATCACTGGGCTGAAGGATTTCTTCCACGAAAACGCAGGAATGGTCACCGGCACATCTGGATTGGAATGAAACTCCAATCCTTCGGACCCTGGTGCCGTCTGATACTGGTCGATCGAAAGTTGCCGCAAAAATCGCACGTTGTAATTGCGCAGATGCCAGCCAGTCGCATCTTTATAGGCGGATCGCGTAAACGGTCGTCCGCCAAGCACCAGTAGGTTCCCGCCACGGCGAAGAAAACTGAAAATGTCTCCCCACGAGTTTTCCGGAAATGCCGACCCATAGCTCAACACCAAAAGCTTCGTTTCGCTGCGTGCAAGCTCAGCCTTCAATTGTTCGGCCGCCGCAACGTGGGCTCCAGGCACGATTTTGGCGAGTAGATCCGCCGAAACTGCGGCCGTGTCTGCACTCGGGAAGCCCGGCTCACCAAAAATGATGACTGTCGCATCGCTTTGCGCCCATAAAACAGGCCCGAAACCGAGCACAACGGCTGCACATAACACGAACCGAAGCGTCTTCATCTTCATTTTGCCCGCCTGACCGGGAAAGCTTTCTCACCGGAGTTGCTTATACCACCATTCTTTCCGCCGTGGACACCCGCTTAATCGTTTTTATAGTGAGTTTCGGCTATTTATGGCATCCTCTTCGGCTGACACTCCCCGACCGGTCTCGCGGAGCGGGGGTACTATCGTCGCGGTTTGAGTTCAACTTAAAGGTGATTGGATCTCTCTATGGCCAACATTAGCCCAGCCAGTGCGTCGGCTTCCTCAGGGCAGGGAACGAACGGAACTTACACGGCGGCGCTGTCTATGGTGACAGTGCTGTTTTTTTTCTGGGGTTTCGTCACGTCGCTGAATGACATTTTGATCCCTCATCTCAAAAACATCTTTGATCTGAATTACACCAAAATCATGCTCATCCAGTTTGCTTTCTTCACCGGCTATTTTCTGTTTTCACTCCCGGCCGCGAAGATTGTGGATGCTTTGGGCTACAAGAAAACGATGGTCATCGGCTTAATCACCATGGCCGCCGGCGCATTCGGTTTCCTCCCTGCCGCAATGATTCCGTCTTATCCGGTCTTCCTTGCGGCCCTCATGATCGTTGCTGGCGGCATGACGGCCTTACAGGTTTCCGCCAATGCCTATGTGGTTGTACTTGGCAATCCTGAAACAGCGTCCAGCCGCTTGAATCTTTCGCAGGCATTTAATTCCTTCGGCACGTTCATTGGCCCCGCTCTCGGCGGCTTCTTTATCCTTAGCGCCGCACCCAAATCCGCTGAAGTCCTCAGGGCAATGTCCACCCAAGCCCTGCATGACTACCGCGTGCAGGAAGTATCCTCTGTGAAAATACCTTATATCGTAATCGGCCTGTCTTTGCTGCTGTTCGCGATCTTGATTGGACTTTTCAAGCTACCGGCCATGGCCCAGGCCGAGCGCCATCATGCTGGGGGAAGCATCTGGAAGTATCCGCACCTGATTCTTGGCGCCGTCGGAATTTTTGTTTACGTCGGCGCGGAAGTTTCCATCGGCAGCTTTCTGATAAATTATTTCGCTGAGCCCAGCATCGGCAATCTTACTCAGCAAGCCGCATCGAGATACGTCTCTCTTTATTGGGGCTGCGCTATGGTGGGCCGTTTCATCGGCTCCGCCATCTTGCAAAAGGTCAAGGCCGGAACATTGCTAGGAACTTTTGCCGTCGGTGCGATGGTTCTCGTAGCTACTTCCATGATCGCCACCGGCCACGTTGCCATGTGGAGCATCATCTTTGTGGGATTCTTCAACTCAATTATGTTCCCGACCATATTCGCTCTCGGTCTTGCTAAGCTTGGGCCTTTGACGGGAGACGGCGCGGGCCTGCTCATCGCTGCCATTGTCGGCGGCGCTATCATCCCCGTTGCCCAAGGCTGGTTTGCCGACCACATCGGCATCCACCACGCCTTCATCCTCCCGGTCGTGTGCTACGCGTACATCGTCTACTACGGTCTGCGTGGTTCTCGGCCCGTCGTGCCCTCGGGAGCGTGATAGAACTTGTGGCTGAAACCCGTTCTAGTAAATGTCCTCACACATGACTGAAGGGCGGTTGGTGATCGGTGTGGATATTGGCGGCACAAAAGTAGCCGCCGGCGTCGTGGACGCGCATGGAAGGATTCTTGCGCACACGCGCGCGCCGATGAATTGTCATGCGTCGGCGGAGGAGGGACTCGCCTCCGTTCTGTCCGCCATCGAGTCGCTTTGCGCGCAAGATCCGTCCAGCCGCTCGAAAATTAGATGCATCGGCATTTGCGCGCCCGGCCCCCTGGATCCGCGCACCGGAGTAATCGTCAATCCACCGAACGTTCCCTGCTGGCGCGATTTTCCGCTTGCCGACGAAGTGGCCAAACACTACTCGGCGCACGTCAAAGTGGATAATGACGCAAATGCCGGCGGCCTTGCAGAACATCTCTGGGGCGCTGGCCGGGGGTATCGCAACGTCTTCTTCGCCACGATAGGCACGGGAATCGGCACCGGCATTGTGCTAGATGGAAAAATCTTCCACGGGCGTACCGGGGCGGCCGCAGAGGGCGGACACGTTTCAATCGATTTCAATGGCCCCGTTTGCAATTGCGGGAAAAAGGGATGCATCGAAGTTCTTGCATCCGGCACCGCGATTGCCCGGCGAGCAAGCGAAAAGATCGCCGAGTCGCCGAAACGTGGCGCGCAACTACTGGAGTTGGCAGGTGGCGACCCATCCGCCATCCGCAGCGAAATGATCGGGAAAGCAGCGCATGCCAACGATCCGCTTGCGAAAGAAGTCCTCGAACAGACGTTGGAGTATCTCGCCGTCTGGCTCGGCAATACCGTCGATCTTCTCGAGCCGGAAGTCATCATTCTCGGGGGTGGTGCGGCGGAAATGCTTCGCCCTTATTTCAGCGAAATCCAAAAGCGAATGAAGAAATGGTGTATCAATTCACGCTGTCTGGAAATTCCGCTCGTGCCCGCACACTATGGCGAAAACGCCGGCGTCGCTGGCGGCGCCGCATTGTGTCTTTCCACTTCTTTACTCTGAGCTTTCTTATTTCTTAGGTGGTTCTTTCGGCGGGATTTCCGCGTAACCCGGTGCCGCTTTCAGTAGATTATTCGTGACGTCACCGTTTGCTGTGCCAAGCGCAAAGCGAATGCCTCCCGCGACCACGTTCAGAAAGAAGGGAATCTGCCAATTCTCTGGCCGGTCGCCCATCGCCGTGTAAAACACGCGCCCTTTGCCATGCATCCGCGCCCAGGTCACTGGATAGGGCTTGCGTTCGTAACAATTGCCCTTCATTCCCGCCGTCTCTAGAGTCGCGATTACGTGCAAGTCCGGCATAAAGTCTTTTAGCGAATACCACTCTTCGGTGAATTCGACGGGAGACGTCGCGCCTTCCAGTCCAGGAAATTTCGGATCGTTCAGGACGAGTTTCGATGTCTGCAGCCGGGGCGTGCTGCCGTGAATAATGAATTCGCCTCCAAGCATTCTCAAATAAGGGTCCGATTTTTCGCCGTAGGCAACGTAGCGTGAGCTCAGGTCCGGTGTGTCCGGCTTTGTATGGAATGTATCGCTGGCTGCGTGTACGCCCACAAATCCTTTTCCGTCATGAACCGCATCGAGAAGTTTTTGCTTTCCGTCGGCTGTCATCGGAGGATTCTTGTCGGTCCCAATTTCCGTCAGGTCGCCGGTCGTGAAAAATACCATCGCACCGAAGCCCGCGAAGTCGGCCGAATCAAAAATGCGGCCGTCTTTCGAACACACCACGCTGAAGTCGTGCTTCTTCCCAAGTTCTGTCACGGCGTTTTCCATTATGCTCGATTTGCCGTCGACCCGTTTCACAACATCGTGTTCCCATCCGGAAGACTTGGTGAAAACCAGCACTGACTTTTGCGATGCGCCAAGCAAATTCTGCGTCAGCGCAAGGCTAGCTCCAGCCGCCGCCGTCGTTCTCAGAAAGTCACGCCGGCTCGGGAAATTGTTCATCGCGTTTCTCCTTAAATCAAATATTTCTAGTGGTTCGCGTCCGTATGCGAACATCCCGGAAACTCCGCAAACACGCGATCCGGAGTCCATCCGAGTTCGCGCATCCCGATTTCCGAAGAATAGTAGCTCCCGGCGA
>DATLVG010000152.1:0-13399 GCA_035577625.1 Candidatus Dormiibacterota bacterium | reverse complement strand
CGACTTGCGCCTTTAAGTAACCGACCGTCGCCCGCGCAATACGATGCAGCAAATCGCGGAACACACGTGGCTCTCGCTGGAGAAAACTTTTCGTCGTGGCGAAGCCCTCTTTTGTCCGACCCTCCACCATGTAACACGCCAACGTCCACGGCGCCGCAGCAAATCCCAACACCGGAACATCCGCGCCCGCCTCGCGCGAGAGAATGCGCAGCGCGTCCATCAAAAACCGCGTCTCCACTTCCGGATCAAATTGCCTGAGGTTCGCAACCTCGCTCGCCGTTCGAACCGGACTCGGCAAATTCGGCCCAGCATCTTCCAGTTCCAACGGCAGCCCCATCGCTTCCGCCAAGATCAAAATGTCCGAGAACACGATAATTGCGTCAACCCCCAGCCTTCGAAACGGCTGCAGCGAAACTTCCACCGCCAGCTCCGGCGTTTTGCACACTTCCAGAAACGCATGCTTCGCCCTCAGCTCGCGGTACTCCGGCAAATATCGGCCCGCCTGCCGCATCATCCACACCGGCACGCGCGGCAGCGCTTCTCCGCGACAAGCGCGCACGAAAAGTTCCTTCTTCGAAATGGTGTCGGGAGTCGAACTCATGGAATGTCGGCCCTTTGAGAATAGCAAATCATACCGTGCCTTGCAGGCGACCACTGTGACGCAGCCCACATGTCGGGTTCCTCCCGGTGGGCTATACTTTCCTCTGACAAACGTGGACCGCCTCTATCTCATTCTAACCGTTGTAGCTTACGGCTTGAGTCTCAGCTCGTATCTTCGTTATTTGGTCACTGGCAAGGACCTCGCCGGCCGCGTCGGCACCATTCTGCTGGCCGTCGGCCTCTGCGCGCACTACTTCGCGCTTCTTGAACGCTCCCGCGGCCTGCACACCGTTCCGTATCACGACCTCTACGGCTCGCTCTCCCTCTTCGGCTGGCTTCTCGCCCTGACTTATCTCGGCCTTGAGGTCTTTCACCGTCAACGCTCCGTAGGCGCGTTCGTCGTTCCAGTCGTCATCACATTTTTTCTTTTTTCGCACCTGGCGCCTGCCGGGCGAATCGTCGAAACGCCTGCGAAGGGAATCGCCTTCGCGTTCCACGTCACGCTCAGCATTCTCGCCTACGCCGCCTTCGCCCTCTCGTTCGTCTTGAGCCTTATCTTCCTCGCCGAACAGCGACTCCTCCGCACCCGCCACATGGGCGCCGTAATCTGGCGGTTGCCACCGCTCGAACTTCTCGAGCGCATGAGCCAAAGCAGCGTCATCGTCGGCCTCGTCACAATCGTCATCGGCACCGCACTCGGCTTTCTGTGGGTCGATCGCTTGCAAGGCACCGTGCTTTACTACGACCCCAAATATCTCGCCACCATTCTCGTACTCGTTCTTTACGCAGCGTATCTCTTCCTCGCGCGTTCGGCTGCCTGGCGCGGCGCACGAGCCTCAAAACTCTGCGTCTTCAATTTTTTGCTCGTGATTTTCAGTTTCACGGCCGTAAATCTTTTTTTCTCGCATTCGCACCGGTATTTCTGAGGGGAGCCTTCGCGGAACCATGGAGATCGTTCTCGTCGGCTTGAACCATCGCACAGCGCCCGTTGAGGTGCGCGAACGGGTGTCGTTCACCGTCGAACAGGCGCAACAGGCCGCTACCGAATTGCGCGAACGTGGAATCCTCGAAGAAACTCTCGTTCTCTCCACCTGCAATCGCAGCGAAGTCTACGGCGTTCCGCCCGAAGACGTTCGCCAGAGCGCCGGCGCCCTCGCCACTTATTTAAGCTCGTTTCACTCCGTCGCACCGGAGGCGCTCAGCCCATCCCTCTATCATCATTACGACCGCGAGGCCGTTTGTCATCTCTTTCGCGTTTCTTCCGGCCTCGATTCCATGCTCCTTGGCGAAGCGGAAATTCTTGGTCAGGTCCGTGAAGCCTATCGCATGGCGCATAGCAATGGCGGCACCGGCCCTGTGCTCAATCGCCTGTTCCAGGGCGCGCTCGAAGTAGGCAAACGCGTTCGCTCCGAAACTGAACTCGGCGCGCGGCCCATGTCCGTCGCTTCCGCCGGCGTCAAATTGGCCGAACGAATTTTCGGCAAACTGAATCAACGCACCGCGCTCGTCCTCGGTGCAGGCACCATCGGCGAACAAGTCGTCTCCCAACTTCGCGACCGCGATGTCGCTCACCTTTACGTCATGAATCGCTCTCGCGAAAAAGCCGATCAGCTCGCGCGTGAATTCGGCGGCAAAGTCATCCCATGGGGCGAATGGGATCACGCTCTCAACCTTCCGGACCTCGTCGTCTCCTCCGTTTCTTCCGACGATCCAGTCCTCTTGCGCGACACCGTCAAACAAGCCATGGCCGCGCGCAAGAATCGCGCTCTGCTCCTCATGGATCTTGGTGTTCCGCGCAACATCGATCCTTCGCTCGCCGATCTCTACAACGTCTATCTCTACAATCTCGACGACCTCACTGAAATCGTCCGCCAGAATCGCGCCGCGCGCGAACAGGAGATTCCCCACGCGGAAGACATCGTGGACGAGCACGTAACGAAATTCTTGTCCTGGCAGGCGAGCGTTGAGATTGTCGGCCTGCTCGACGTTCTGCGCACGCGCGTCCGCCAAGAGCGCGCCGAATTCCTTCGCGAACGCATGGAAATGTTGGCCCACTTCAAACCGCAGGAACGTGAAAAAATAGAATTGCTCATGGACGAGCTGCTCGAAAAACTATTGATGCGGCCTGCCGAAAAACTTCGTGGCGAGAAAAGTTTGCATAAGAAAATTCAGAATGTGGATGCCTTGCGCGATTTATTTCTGAAAGACCGGGAGAAGCCGTGAGGGCGCCGAGAATCGGAACGCGCGGAAGCATCCTCGCCCGCTGGCAGGCGGAATTCGTCCGCAAACAAATCCTGCAGGCCACCGGCGTGGACGCGGAAATCGTCATCATCAAAACCACTGGCGACAAGCTCCAGCAAGCCAGCTTCGCCGAAATCGGCGGGCAAGGTGTTTTCATCAAAGAACTGGAAGACGCGCTCCTTCGCGAAGAAATCGACCTTGCTGTCCACAGCGTGAAAGATGTTCCGACCGACGTCCCCTCACGCCTCTGTTTTCCCGTCATCTGCCGCCGCAACGATGTGCGCGATTGTCTCGTGGTTGCAAAGGCCGGTCAGACTCTCGCCACGCTTCGCCAAGGCGCCCGCGTCGGCACCAGCAGCCTTCGCCGTCAGGCGCAAATTCGTCACGCGCGCCCCGATCTCGATGTCCGCGAACTCCGCGGCAACGTGGACACGCGCTTGCGCAAAGTCGCAAGCGGTGAGTACGATGCCATTCTTCTCGCTAAAGCCGGCCTTGATCGCCTCGGACTAAGCGCTCGAATTGCCGAAGTTCTTGAACCGGAAATCGTCATGCCCGCTATCGGTCAGGGCGCCATCGGCGTCCAGGCGCGCGTAAGAGACGAAGAGATGGGCGCCGCCATATCGCCCCTCGACGATTTTGAAACGCGTCAGTCCATTGTTGCCGAACGCTCTCTCTTGTCGGCTCTGCAAGGTGGCTGCCAGGTGCCGCTCGGCGCCTGGGCCCGCATTGAGCGAGGTGAGCTGGTCATGGATGCCGTCGTTTGTTCGCCCAATGGCCAGAAAACCTTGCGTGAAAAAAAATCCGCCCCGCCTGATCAAGCGCGCGAACTCGGCCATCAAATTGCCGAGCTCCTGTGGAACGCAGGCGCCGGCGAAATCCTTGCGCAAGTGAGCCGGCAGAGTGATTGATCCCGGTCAATCGGTGCTTGCCGGAAAGCGCATCGTGGTTACGCGCGCCGCCGCCCAGGCCATCGATCTGCTCAAAGCGCTGCAATATGCCGGCGCCATCCCCATTCTTCTGCCCGTAATCCAGATTCTCCCGCCCGAAGATTTCGCGCCGCTCGACGATGCCCTCGGCCACCTGAATGAATTTGACTGGGTTTTCTTCACCAGCCAGAACGCCGTCCGAATCGTCCACGAACGCCTGGAACTGTCGCCACCACAAACGAAGTCGAACATCCAAACTCTCCTCGCGGGCGCCGTCGGCGAGGCTACGGCAACTGAAGCCGCTACCGCAGGCTTTCGCGTCGCGCACATCGCTTCGCGCCCACTTGGTGCTGCCCTCGTGGAAGAATTGGGTTCTTGCCTTCAAGGAAAAAAAATCCTTTTGCCGCGTAGCGACCGCGCAAATCCGGACGTCATCGTCGCACTCGAAAAATTCGGCGCAAAAGTAACGGAAGTTATTGCATATCGCACCCTCGCGGCGGATGCTCAGGACCGCGACGTCGTTTCGAAGGCAATGAACTCGGATGCGGTGCTGTTCTTTAGCCCATCTGCAGTCGAGGGCTTCGACAGCGTCTGCGGCGAAGGCCGCCTCGCCGAATTTTCCGAAAAGGGAATTGTCCTCGCCAGTGGCCCCGTCACGCTCGCGGCGCTGCGCGCCAAAGGAATTAACGACGCCGCCGCTGCCAAAGAACCCTCGGTTGCGAGGATTGTTGAGGCTCTGGCAAACTCATTTACAGCGCGTCAAGGCCAAAGCTCGAGCCGTGCGGGCACACAATGACATTTCCCACCCAACGTCCCAGGCGTTTGCGTCGTAGCGAAATTGTGCGTTCCCTCGTGCGCGAAACTCGCCTCAGCACAGCAGGCTTCGTTTACCCGATGTTCGTTTGCCCGGGGAGCAAGGTTCGCCAGGAAGTCAGTTCCATGCCGGGCGTTTATCAGCAATCCGTCGATCAAATCGTGGAAGAGTGCCGCGAAGTAGAGGGACTTGCGATCTCGTCGGTCATTCTTTTTGGGTTGCCGGAAACGAAAGACGCGAAGGGTGCCAGTTCGCTCGCCTCGACTGGCGTGGTACAGCGTGCCGTTGAAGGCATCAAGAAGGCAAAACTCAATCTCCTCGTCATCACCGACGTCTGCCTCTGCGAATACACCGATCACGGCCATTGCGGTGTAATCGAAAACGGCGAAATCGCCAACGATGCCACGCTCACAATCCTTGCCGAGCAAGCGCTCTCGCACGCGCGGGCAGGCGCGGACATCGTCGCTCCTTCGGACATGATGGATGGCCGCGTCGCCGCCGTGCGCAAAAAGCTCGATGAACATTCCTTCAGCGACATCGCGATTCTTTCGTACGCGGCAAAATATTGCTCCGCTTTTTATGGCCCGTTCCGCGAAGCCGCGCAGTCTGCCCCGCAATTCGGCGACCGGAGAAGCTATCAGATGGACCCTGCGAACGTCCGCGAAGCACTCAAAGAAGTCGCTTTAGATCTCGACGAAGGCGCGGACATGGTCATGGTCAAACCCGCGCTGCCGTACCTCGATGTCATCCGCGCTGTGCGCGAACGCTTTGACGTTCCTGTCGGCGCGTACAATGTCAGCGGCGAGTACGCCATGATCAAAGCCGCGGCCGGGCGCGGCTGGCTCGACGAAAAGCGAGTCGTGCTGGAAGTCCTGACGGGCATTCAACGCGCGGGCGCGGATATAATCCTCACCTATCACGCGAAAGACGCCGCTAAGTGGCTAAAGCCTTGAGTGCCACAAGATCCGTTCTATGAGCACACCACAAACTTCTCCAGCCAAAAAGCGCCCTCGCTCCGCGGAAATCTTCAGCCGCGCTGAACAGATTCTCGTGGGCGGAGTCAACAGTCCCGTCCGCGCCTTCCGTTCCGTCGGCGGTGACGCATTAATCATGGAGCGCGGCCAGGGCGCCTACGTCTACGACGCTGATGGCAACGAACTGATCGACTTTGTCTGCTCTTGGGGAGCAATGCTCCTCGGCCATGCGCATCCCGCCGTTACTGCCGCCATCACGGAACAAGCTCGCAAAGGCACCAGCTTCGGCGTCACCACCGAACTCGAAGTGCAGTTGGCCACGATCATTCGCGACGCGATTCCGTTTCTCGAAAAAATTCGCTTCGTCTCGAGTGGTACCGAAGCCACGATGAGCGCACTGCGTCTCGCCCGCGGCTTCACCAAGCGCGATCTGCTCCTCAAATTCGAGGGTTGCTATCACGGTCATGCCGACAGCTTTCTCTCTCAGGCCGGTTCTGGTCTCGCTACGCTCGGAATCGCCGAATGTCCAGGCGTCCCAGATGCGCTCGCCAAACTGACGCTGAACGCTCCCTACAACGATCTCGCCGCCGTCGAGAAGATCTTCGCGGCCCACGGATCAAACATCGCCGCGGTCATCGTCGAGCCAATCGCCGCCAACATGGGCATTGTCACGCCCGAAAAAGGATTCCTGCAGGGCCTGCGCGAAATCACCCGCAAGCACGGCGCGCTTCTCATCGTCGACGAAGTCATCACCGGTTTTCGTTTGCACAACGGCGCTGCGCAACAGCTCCTCGGCATCGAAGCCGATCTCACAACCTTGGGCAAAATCATTGGCGGAGGCCTGCCCGTTGCGGCGTATGGCGGTCGCGCGGAAATTATGAACCATGTCGCGCCGCTCGGGCCGGTCTACCAGGCCGGAACGCTCGCGGGAAATCCACTGGCAATGAGCGCAGGCATCGCGACGCTCACTGAATTGAACAAGCCCGGCCTCTACGACAAGGTGAATTCCCTGGCTGCAAAAATGGCTGCCGGATTAAAAGAGGCCCTCGCCGAAGCCAAAATTCCTGCTCAAGTGAATTCCTATGATTCGCTTGCGACCGTGTTCTTTACCGACAAGCCGGTTCGGAATTATCAGGACGCAAAAGCGGCAAACACCAAACGCTATGCCCGGTATTTCCGCGAAATGCTCGACCGCGGAATCTTTCTCGCGCCGTCCCAATTTGAGGCCGCCTTCGTTTCTGCGGCACACTCTGAAGCGGACATTGCCTGCGCACTTGCAGCCGCGCGACAGTGCTTGCATCTGGTCGCGAACGACGCATAGATTTCCAAGGAGAATCCAGCGCCATGCCTGAAGGCATCGAACTTCCCGAACATCATCACGATCACGGCGACAATCCGCTCGTGGTCCCCGTTTCGGTAACGATTTCAATTTTAGCGGTCCTTGTCGCTGTCGTGACCCTTATGGGCCACCGCGCGCACACGGAAGAACTTTCCCGCGAAACGCAAGCCGCCAGCCGCTGGACGCAATTCCAGGCCAAAAGCATCCGTCAGCATGAAGCGGAGAATACTTCGGACATCGTGAATCTGGTGGCCGATCTCAATAAGGAAAAAGGCGAGGCGCTACGCCAAAAGTACGAAAAGCAGTTGGAGCACTATGCCGCCGACAAGGAAGATGTCAGCGAGCAGGCGAAAGAGCTGGAAGCGGAGCGGGATCTGGCAGCCCGAAAGGCTGATCGTTTTGACGGCGGCGAAGCGCTCCTGGAGATTGGTCTGGTCATCTGTTCGATCACCTTGCTTGCTAAGAAAAAAGGTTTTTGGTTCGCAGGAATGGCCATCGGAGCTACTGGCATAGTCTTGGCGCTGTCTGGCCTTTTAATGCGCTGAGTCCGTACGCCATCTGGATTTCAGGCATTTGCCGGTGGCTGCGCGCCTCGTATCTTCGCTATTTCCGCCATCATCGTCTCCATCCGATCCATCAACTCGCGATGGCGCGATTCATCCGTTCCTGGTTTTTTCCCGATAAATGTGATCGTTCCGCCCGGCTCCAGCACGCATTGCTGCACCTCGTGAATGGACTCAAACCCCTGTTTTCGCGCCGCAGCTTCGAGTTGCGCGATCGTGATTAATTCGCGCTTCAGGCTGCCCGTCCGCACTTTGCCGTCTTCAATCAGAACATCCGCCCGTCCCTCCACGAACTGGTCCAGTTTCCGGTGACCGTAGAGAAACCGCACAACCAGATAGTTCACGAGCAGCAGGGAAGTCGCGCCGATTATGCCTCCCGTGACCGTGTTGTCGTCGCCGATGATTGCGTTTTGCACCGTATTGGAAAGCGTCAGCAATACGACCAAATCAAACGGGTTCAGTTGGACCAATTCGCGTTTCCCCGAAAGCCGTAAACTGATGATTAAGAACGCATAAATTACGATCGGCCGAAGAATTTTCTCAAGGATTGGCACTGCGAGTACGAACATGTCCTTCCAGATATCGTGCATGCGCGCGGTTCCTTCTCAGGGACGGCCAGTTTCCCTGCGGGTGTCAACTAGCTGGCCAAGCGGTGGCAGCGTAACATGCCCCTCGCAGTGAAAGAAGGTCGCGCCACTGTCCATTCGTACAGTCATTCATTAGCGTCAATTGCCCGGTCGGCCAGCAGAAAATAGTTCATCCCACCGTGTACACTTGTCGAGTAAGGTCGCGCTTTCCTGTTCGGGCAAGACCAGATCGAAAATCTCGCGGAGGCATCGGGTTCCGCTCGGGATGGATGTAGAAGAGATCCGGGCGAAACCTACGGCTGCGTTTTCATGTCACTGGATACAGGGTCTTTGGAAGGCCTACTGGCAAGCTCGACCACGCTGAAAGCACTCCTCGATTCGTCCTGCGAATTGTTGGCGGTGCTCCATTCTGATCGCACCGTTTCTCACGCCACTGGCGGATTCCTTCGAGTGCTCGGTTACGAACCCGCGCACCTTTTCGGCAAAACCCTGGACTTGCTTCACCATCCCGCCGAGTTTCGCACGATCCGCGAACAGTTTGGCTCTCACCAGACAATTCCCGGCCAGAAAATCTCCGGTCGCTGCAGGCTCTGCTCGAAAGATGGCTCCTGGCTGTGGTTTGACTACGAATTTGTAAATCATTTACAAACCCCTGGAATCGAAGGCTGGCTCGTTTCCTATCGCAACGTTACCGACCTTCGCCGCCTCGAAGCGGAACGCCAGGTCATCTCTGACGTCGTCCATGCGCTGAACCAAACTTCCAATCTCGATCAGCTTCTGAGCCAGATTCATCAGGCGTTGACCAAAGTGGTCTATGCGGAGAACTGTTTCGTGGCACTGCATGAATCTGCCACGGATATGTTTCACTTTGCGTTTTTCGTCGATCAGTTCGATCCCCCGCCTCCCCCACAGAAAATTGCACGCACCTGCATGGCGTATGTCTTTCGAACGGGACAAGCGCAGTTGATCCCACAAAAAGAATTCGACCGCCTCGCCGCCGAAGGTGAAGTCGAGCTTGTTGGCTCGGCCTCCCCTGCTTGGCTCGGCGTCCCGCTTCGAACGCCAACCGAAACGATCGGCGTTCTGGTGGTTCAGCACTACCAGAATGAAAACGCTTACGACCAGCGCGATCTCGAATTCCTGGAATCCGTCGGCGGCCACATCGCGCTCGCCATAGAGCGCCGCCGCAGCGAGGAAGCGCTGCGCAAAAGCGAATCGATGTTCCGCCTCCTGTTTTCGCACACGCCGCTTCCGACTTGGGTGTTTGACACCGAAACCGGAAAATTCCTGGAAGTAAATGAAGCGGCCGTGAAGCAGTACGGTTATAGCGAAGACGAATTCAAGCGCATGTCGGTCCTCGATTTGCAGCCCCTGAGCGATCGGGAAATGACCAAGGAAATTTGGCGCCATCCTTCGCTCGAAGCGTTTCACCGCGGACAGTGGCGCCACGCCACCAAAGATGGCCGTATTTTCAAAGTCGAGCTCGTCGCACACGAACTCGAATACGCCGGCCAGCGCGTGCGTCTCGTCGTTGCGCAGGATATTAGCGAGCGCCAACAACTCGAAGAGCAGTTGCGGCAGGCGCAAAAAATGGAGGCAGTCGGCAGACTCGCCGGAGGCGTCGCGCACGACTTCAACAATTTGCTGATGGTGATCAAGGGCCACACGGAATTGTTGCTGGGCGCTCTCGCGCCGGAAGATAAATCGCGCCGCAAGATTGAGCAGATCGAACGCTCCGCCGACCGCGCTACAACTCTTACCCGTCAATTGCTTGCATTCAGCCGCATGCAAGTGTTGCAGCCACGAACGATTAATCTGAATTCAATCGTCGAAGAAATGGGCAAACTGATTCCACGTTTGATCGGCGAAGACGTCGAACTCGTTCTGCATACTTCGCCGGACCTCGGAACAATTCGCGCGGACGTAAGTCAGATCGAGCAAATCATCATGAACCTCGCAGTCAACGCGCGCGACGCGATGCCGAGGGGCGGAAAACTTCTTATTGAAACGTCGAATGAAGAACTCGACAGTGTGTACAAAACGGCGCACCCGGTCGTAAGGCCCGGGCGGTATGTTTTGCTCGCGGTTTCGGACACCGGCATCGGAATGGACGCGGAGACGCAAGCGCATATCTTTGAGCCGTTCTTTACGACAAAAGAGCAGGGAAAAGGCACTGGGCTGGGATTGTCGACGGTGTACGGTGTGGTGAAACAGAGCGGCGGATTTATTTGGGTGTATAGCGAATTGGGGAAGGGCGCGACGTTCAAGATTTATTTGCCGCGAGTGGATGCTGCCGTCGAGGATGCGGCACAAGCACCGGCGGCCTCGCAGGTACTGCGCGGAACGGAAACCGTTTTACTCGCCGAAGACGAACAAGATGTGCGCGAAGTCGCGCGCGAATTTCTGGAGTCGGCGGGGTACAAAGTAATTCTTGCGGCCAACGGAGCCGAAGCCCTGGTGCGCGCGGAAGAACATCGCGGCGCGATCGATCTGCTCGTGACCGACATGGTCATGCCAGGAATGTCGGGTCACGAACTGGCGCGGCGACTGCAGCAGGAACAGACCGACCTTGGCGTGATTTATATGTCGGGCTACAGCGAACAGGCTGCAGCGGAAGCGACGAAGTCGGCGGCTTCGGCTGCGGTCCTCACCAAACCTTTCAGCCGCGCGGCGATTTTGCGCGCCGTGCGAGAAATTCTGCAAAACAAAACCAGGCAATAAGTTCGCGTCGATTCACTCCTTCAATCAAACCGGTTTTGGACGGCGGCGGTGCCAATCCGTGTGCTGCTGGAAGGCGCGTGCGGCTTGAATGACCGCAGCGTCATTTTCCGGGCGCGCCATGAAGTGCAGACCGACCGGAAGACCTTTGGCGGTGAAGCCGCAGGGGACGGAAATGGCGGGCAACCCGCAGAGATTTCCAATTGCGCCGAGCGGGTCCGAGTAAACGACGTCGGTTTCGAGATTGGTTTCGAGAGGAGTTGCGGCGATCGGTTGCGACGCGGAAACGAGAACGTCGTAGGTATCGAAGAGTTCCATCATTTTGCGCTGGAGGATTTCGCGGACTTGCAGCGCGCGAACGTAATCGGCGCCACCGATTTGTTCGTTGACGTATCCGGCGAGTTGGCCGAGCGGGTCAGTAAGCTCCGCGACTTTTCCGGAACGAATCAACTCGCGAAACGCGGCGGAGCCTTCCGCGCTGATGATTACGGCCGCGGCATCTTCCCACGGGCCCTCCGGCAGGGCCGCACGAGAGCCGGATGAATATTTGCGAAGAACTTTTTCCGCGGCGGCGTAAACTTTTTCGACCGATGAATCAAGTTTCTTCCAGGCATTGGTGAGGATGCCGATGCGTAGCGGTTTAGCTCCAAGATCAAGGGAGGCGGAATAGGTGAAAGCCGCCTTGTCGATCGGCAGCGTGCTGCGGTCGCTGAAATCGTGTCCGGCAATGGCGGCGAAAACGCGGGCGCAATCTTCGGCGGAACGCGCGAGCGGACCAATCTTGTCCATCGAATAGGAGAGAGCCATCGCGCCATAGCGGCTGACGCGGCCGTAGGTAGGACGCAGGCCGCTTATGCCGCAATATGCAGCCGGGCAAATAATCGAACCCCACGTTTCGGTTCCAATCGCAAAGGCGGCCAATGCCGCTCCGACGATCGCGCCGGAACCGGAAGAGGAACCGCAGGTCCAACAGGTGTTGTTCCACGGATTTTTGGAAGCGCCTTGCAGCGAAGCGCTGGCAAAGCGGTAGCCCATACCGCCAGCGAGTTCGATCATCGCGGCTTTACCGAGGAGCACGGCGCCGACGCGGTGGAGGTGTTCGATGACGCGTGCGTCGTAATCGAAGAACTGATTGGCGTACGGCTTTGCACCCCAGGTGCACGGAATGCCTTTGACGGCGAGTAGATCTTTTGCGGCGTAGGGAATTCCGTGCAGTGGACCACGATAGTGGCCGCGTTGAATTTCTTTTTCGGCGGCCTGCGCTTGTTCCAGCGCGACGTCCGGCAACAATTTTGCGTAAGCGTTGAGTTTCGGGCCGAGTTTTTCGCTGCGGTCAAGATAGGCCTTGGTGAGTTCGACCGGCGAAAGTTTCTTGGACTCGATGCGTTTTGCGAGTTCGCTGATGGGGAGATAGAGAGTTTCTTCGGTGATCATCGGCGAGCTCTCACGGTTTTTTCGCTGCGGCGGCGGGCGATGGGGTAGCGGACTTGGGAGGTTTCTTTTCGCGCTCGACGAGAGGTTTCAGGTAAAGAGCGGGACTATCGGCGTTATGAATCGTATAGGTACGCAAGTTATCCAGGGCCGGCTGAGCGAGAAACGAAAGACGGCGCAGCTCGGCTTTCTGCTGGTCATTGAATCGTCCGCTGTACTGCCTGACGATGGAGTCGTACCGGGCTTCGACTTCGGCGCGACTTTGGTCAGAAAGTTTGGGAAAGCCGGGCGGGAGTTTGGGGAGTTGCTGGTCGTCGGCTGGCGGCGAAACGGCGGCTGTGGGCGACGGTGCGGCGGCGGCCAGGGGCGCGGCGATTGGAGCGGCAAGAGATAGCAAGGCGGCGCGGCGGGCAAACTCGCGGCGGGACTGCGATTTCTGGTCAGTCGGCACGTCGGCCTCCGAAAGAACGGAAAAAAGTGTGCAAAGCGAGGCTACTGAATCTGGTGGAGAGCGTCAACGGCGGAGCGGCCACCGCCGGGAAGGAACAGCTTAAGGGCGTGCGAAGGGGTACATCCCGCATTGTTTTTGCAAGAGTGCGCAACGCGTTGAAAAGAAGAGTGGTTGCGTCGTTTTTGAAGCAGCTGGTTTGTGTAAAGAGTTCCGAAGTGACTGAAAAGAAGCCGGTTGTTGGGTCGGGAGTTTGCGTTTGCGCTCCCTCATGAAAACCGTTCGCGACACGAAAGAGTGCGCAAGCTGAAGGAAATACTGGGTTTGTTTCCTGTTGAGCGAAATCTGGGATTGTTGCGTCGGAAAGGAGAGCGAGTCCGGCCTCTTGCAGATGTCCATCCCCTGCCTACGCCCGGGACAAGGAAAAGTGGGGTCGAACAGTTCGAATAGAACTTGATTACATTCGTCAGCGTAGGATGAAGTAGTGTACTAGAACAGTAACTATTGTATTAGCATCCGAATGACAAAAAGAAAGAAGATTCAAAAGAAGGAACCCACCCTTTGCAAAATTCAAAAAACGCAAAGATGGCCACTCCCAGATGCTTACTCATGCGTTTTTGGGTGCTTCCGATCGAGTGGCCACCCGCGAGGTCCAGGGGTTACTATGATTGGGACTTAAAATCGGAGAACATTGTGGGCAATCTCTCCAAAGAAGCTCCCGCCGCCCTGGCCGCCCGGCGCATTCGACGTGTTCTCTC
>DATLVG010000151.1:0-9748 GCA_035577625.1 Candidatus Dormiibacterota bacterium | reverse complement strand
TGTTCGGTCGCGCGGAAGATGACGGGATTGTGGCAGCGCCAGCAGTGGGGATAGGTGTGCTTATACGGATGATGGGCGAGGAGCGCGCCGCAATCCGCGAGAAGTTTGACGACGATTGGATTGGCCTTGAAGACGTCCTTGCCTTTGTATTCGGGCAGGCCTTCGGTGTAAACGCCGCGGTCGTCGAGGGGAGCGGCGGTTTCTAGATCGTACTTTTGGCCGGTATTGAAGTCGTCGACACCGTGACCAGGAGCCGTGTGAACAATGCCGGTACCCTGGTCGAGCGTAACGTAAGTTGCGAGAACTCCCGGCACCTGCAGCGGCAAGAAGGGATGCTGGAATTTTGCGTGCTCGAAATGGTGGCCTTTGAATTTGGCGAGGACACGCGCGTCCTTGATGTCGCACTCGGCTTGCAATGCAGCGACTCTATCTGCGGCGAGTAAGAGCTTCCCTTTTTCGGTTTCGACGACGGCGTATTCGAAGTCGGGATGGAAGGCGAGCGCACGGTTGTGCGGAATCGTCCAGGGAGTGGTGGTCCAGATGACGGCGGAGATGTCGGAGCCGAGTTTTGCGGCTTCACCGCTTGCGCTACCAACGAGCGAGAATTTTACCCATATGCTCGGGCTCGAGTGATCCTCGTATTCAACTTCCGCTTCAGCGAGCGCGGTGGAATCGTAGATGCACCAATACACGGGTTTGCGGCCGCGATACACGTAGCCCTTTTCGATGAAGTCGAGGAAGGCGTTGGCGATGGTGGCCTCGTATTCGTGGCTCATCGTGAGATAGGGGTCGTTCCAGCGGCCGAAGACGCCGAGACGCTTGAAGTCGCGCTTGTGCTGCTCAACGTAACGCGTAGCAAATTCTCGGCAGAGGCGGCGGAATTCGGCGGGAGGAACTTTGCCTTTTCCACCGAGCTCTTTTTCGACTTGCGTTTCGATGGGGAGACCGTGGCAATCCCAGCCAGGGACGTACGGGGCGTAATGGCCCGCCATGGACTTGGTTTTGACGATCAGATCTTTGAGAATTTTGTTGAGGCCAGTGCCGAGATGGATCGTGCCCGTGGGATAAGGCGGCCCATCGTGCAGAACGAAAAGAGGCTTTCCCTGGCGCGCGGCGAGGATGGCTTCGTAAAGATTCGCGTCCTGCCAGGCGGCGAGCTGCTTGGGCTCGTTCTGAGGGAGGCTGGCTTTCATGGGAAAGTCAGTTTTGGGGAGATTGAGGGTCTTTTTGAGTTCAAGTGGTTCGGGCATATTGGAGCGAGAGCGAATCCCCTTTTTACGTTTGTTTTCCCGAAGTGAACGGCGGGAAACATCGGAAAGCGGTGTAACTACGTATGTTACAATAATGGCTGGAGCGGTGTCAGCCGTTACGAGCGTGCAACCAATCCCGGGCCCTCAGAATCGTACCGGATGGGATACCCAAAGGGAGTTTGTGCGTCTAAATAGAGGGTGAAACACGTGGCGGGATTTAACCAAAAGCTGGTGCCAAACGACGCGCTTCCGAAGAGGGCAGCGCCAGAAGCTGCGGTCGCGGTACCGGCAAAAGCCGTACCGAAATTTGGACGTCCGCAAATCCTGATGCCGGACGATTTCTGGTCCAATCTAAAACAGTTCCTATTTGAAAAGCCGGTGAAGATTCGCGGCGATTACCGTTCGCCGCTGATGCCAGCGCAATATGGCGGAGGCTTCTGGACTAACCTCGGCGAATTTTTCAGCTCGAAGCCGGTGCCGAAGGGCTCGACGAGGGGCCAACTTGCCAGCCGCTGGAACACGAGTTTTGGCGGATTTGGCGACCGCGTGAAGGAGCTTTTCTTCCCAGCGAAGCAGGCTCCGCTTCCGTTTGAAGTGAGGCCGGTGAAGGTCAAGGATATCTGGTCAAAGGACGAGAATTTCGGCTGGACGCAGTTCGCATCGATCGGCGTGCATGCCGGCGTGTTTGCGTTGATCCTGATTCCCTTCTTTTTGAGAATGGCGCAACCGACGCAGGCTGTCGGAAAAGATACCAACGTGACGCCGATTGATATTTCGGACTACATTTCGAAGTTGCCTGCCGGCGCGAATAAGGCTGGCGGTGGCGGCGGAGCGAACGATCACACTTTGACGCCGGTGAACAAGGGCAAGCTACCGAAATTCAAGATGACGCAGTTCACGCCGCCGCAGGTGCATCCGATTAACCCGAATCCGAAGCTCGTGGCCGATGCGTCTTTGCTTGGGCCGCCGGATTTGAAAGTGGCGAATCCGAATTTGCCGACATTTGGCGATCCGCTGGCGAATGGCGTTTCCGATTCTTTGGGCCATGGCAACGGAACCGGCATTGGAAGCGGAACCGGCGGGGGACTCGGGCCGGGCGAAGGCGGCGGTACGGGCGGCGGAGCGTTTCGCGCTGGAGTCAACGGCGTGGGCGTGCCGAAGTGCTATTACCAGCCGGATCCACCGTACTCGGAAGAGGCGCGGAAGGCGAAGTATCAGGGCATCGTGGTCGTTGAAGCGATTATCGAAACGGACGACCGCGTGACGAACATCCGGATTGTAAAGAGCCCGGGACTAGGCTTGGATGAAAAGACGATTGAGACCGTGCGGACATGGCGTTGCAAAGCGGCCAGCGGACCGAATGGAAGGCCGGTCAGAACATCGGTACCAATTGAGGTGAGCTTTCGGCTGTTCTAAGCTGAGGCATACGGAACGCACGTAAAGTTCGCAAGCAACCAAAATTGAATGCAGCGGCTCACAGATGGCAACGTGAGCCGCTTTTGTTTTTGAGCGGTTCGCGTCGTTGAGTCGAGATTGAAATCGGACAGAGGGGGCCAGCCATGGGCAATTCCCTTTCGGTGCGTCTGCGCGAGATATTCCAAAATAAAAGAGAAGAGAGTTGGTGGGAGCGGGTCACGGAGAATGCGCGCGCGTCTGTAGAGTTGCGAGGAACGCGTGCGCTTGCGCACGGTGGCGCGGGAGCGTTTGATTTGTTGGAGCACGGGGCCGCACCCGGAACACGGCAAAGGCAAGCGGGATCACTGGCGTTGCACGCGGTGGCAATTGCCGTATTGCTGTTGATAAGTGGCCGCTTGGCAAAAGACGTCAATAGGACCGGAAAGATTCCGAATGGACCGGAACGGCTACTTTATCCGGGAGCGCCGCCGCGAATTGAAGATGAAGGCCAGAGTCGCGGGGATGGATCGGGAAACCACAAGGGCCTGCTGCCGCCAAGCGCAGGAGACCCCGCGAGGCGGGCGCCGCTGGTGTTGCTACATCCGCGATTGCCCGATGGGCAGGAACATGCGCTGCCTGTCGAGCCAACCGTGTTTGGGCAAGAAGAGTTGAGGAAAGTGAACGCGCTCGGGTTACCGTGGATGAAAGAGCGAAACGACTCCAATGGACCGGGAAACGACGACGGTATGGGCGATGGACCAGGGCGGACGATGGGAACGGGGAGTCGCGACGGTGAAGGCGAAAGCGGCCCAAATGGATGGTACGCGCGTGGAGCGTACCCCGTGAAATGTGTGTATTGTCCGGATCCGGAATATTCGGACGAAGCGCGACATGCGAAGCTGCAAGGGAGCGTGACGCTGCGTGTGTTGGTAACAGCAGATGGACGCGCGGGACAAGTGAGAATGGTGAAGGGCCTGGGATTTGGGTTGGACGAACGGGCGATGGAAAAAGTGCGAATCTGGCGATTTGAGCCGGCACGGGATGCGAACCGGAGGGCGATTGCACAGTGGGTAACCGTCGAGGCGACGTACCGGCTGTTTTGAGATGAAAGTCGCGAGGGTTGCACTGCTGGCGCTCGCGGCTGGGGTAGTCACGTGCGCCGGAATCAGTGGACAGACTGAACTTGGTCGAGCCGGTTCGATTGAACGGGAACAGCTTCGTTTTCCGCGTGTACGAACGGCACGACAGGAAAAAGATGCGGCAGTGCGCTCGATCGTTGAGAAGAAAGGGCTAGCGTATCCGCCCAAGGCGATTCTTTTGCGGGCGTTCAAGAAGGAAGGCGTGCTAGAACTCTGGGGCGCGCAATCGAACGCGGGGCCCTATGTCTTGCTGAAGTCGTATGGGATTTGTGCGACCTCGGGAGTTCTGGGACCGAAACGGCGGTTCGGCGACGCGCAAGTGCCGGAAGGATTTTACGATCTCGACTGGTTCAACCCACAGAGCAATTTCTTTTTGAGCATGCACGTAAATTATCCAAATGCGGCGGACCGAATTCTGGGATCGCGCACGAATCCGGGCGGAGACATTTTTCTGCATGGAAATTGCGCTTCGATTGGTTGCATTCCGATCACAGACGATGGAATCAAAGAGGTGTATTGGTTGGCGGTGCTGGTCCGCGCGGGTGGAGCGAAGCATCTGCCGATTCATATCTTTCCTGCGCGGATGACGGATCCGGGATTGCGCGAGTTGGCGAAGACACACCTTGGGCAGCCCGAACTCGTGGCATTTTGGGAGAATTTGAAACGGGGATACGACTTGTTCGAGAAGGATCATCGCTTGCGAAACGTACGGGCGGCAAAGGATGGCGGATACGAATTCTTGGACGAATAGGCGAGTTCGAACGGCCGCCGGTGCTGCTACGATAATTTTATGAGAAAACTAACTGGGATTTTTGTGAGTATTGTGGCCGCATGCGCGATTGGCGGCGCGGCGCGGGCGCAGGATCAGGGCGGGACGGGCACGCTGGAGTTTACGGCGTATGTGAGCCCGACGGCAGCAAAGCCGGAACCGGTACGGAATTTTACGTTTTATGTACTGACGAAGAGTTTCGAGGACGTTAGACATGAAATCGAAGCGAAGAACGGCGCCCCGGATCGGGAAAAATTCATCGCCGCCTTAAAGTTGTCACCCGAGTTGAAAGAATGGATGCGCGTGCACGACGTACTGGATTTGACGATGCCGGGACTCGACAAACTGCTAACGCCGGACGATATCCTGGGCGTGCCGGAATTGCTCCTGGCGTATCAACGGTCCAACAGCGGAGGCGTAACAAGCGGCATCCCCAAACCGAAATACCGCGACGCGGACAAGACGGAACGGCCAGAACGCTATGAGAAAGAACACCAGGAATACTTGACGGCGTTGAAGAAATTCATCCAGTCACATCCCGAAACGGTGGCCGGTATCGAACTCGAGCTGGACGGAATCAATCCTGGGAGAAAATGGGCCGAAGCGCAGAACAGCTACAAGAAGAAAGTTCGGCAGCAGGCGCCGATGCGAGCGCAAACGAAATATCTCACGGTTCGAGTAGACACGAATCTGGAAGGGATGGCCCACGTGGCGCGGCTTCCGGCCGGTAACTATTGGCTGACCACGTTGGATTTGGAGGCGGGCGCCGGTGACTCACGCCTGACATGGGATGTTCCCGTGACGATTCACGCGGGGCAAACGACGCGAATCGAGTTAACTAATTTGAACTCCACGGAAGCGTTGAAGAACGAATAGAAGCGCGGGCGTTTGACGTAAAATAAGGGCGGCGAAACGGTCCAGGCCCGCTTCGCTGGCGGACAGCAGAATCTGCGCAGTACACTCTGACGGAGCGATGAACTCACCTTTTCATTGGGTCGAATTCAACATATTTGTGTTGATTGCTGTGGCGCTGGATTTGTTTTTGTTTCGCCGGCGGCCGCATAAGATTGGCTTGCGCGAGGCGCTGGCCTGGAGCGGCGTGTGGATTGGCGCTGCGGCGTTGTTCGCCTTCGGTATTTATCATTACTATGGTGCGCAGCCTGCCCTGGAATTCTCCACGGGCTACGTGATCGAAAAATCGTTGAGCGTTGACAATCTGTTCGTTTTTTTGGTCTTGTTCCGGACGTTCGGCGTTGCTCCAGAATTTCAGCATCGGGTATTGGCGTGGGGAATTCTAGGCGCGCTAATCATGCGCGGGCTGATGATTTGGGCGGGCGCGGAGCTAATCGAACGATTTACATGGGTCATGTACGTGTTTGGCGCGTTCCTGATTTATGCCGGCGTACACATGATGTTTTCGAGCGAAGCGGAGACGCATCCTGAGAAAAACAAGCTGGTGAAGTTTATTGGGACACACCTTCGGATGACCAAAACCTTTTCCGGTGAGCGGTTCTTTGTTCGCGAGCAGGGGCAGCTGTTTGCAACGCCACTATTTTTGGTTTTGTTAGTGGTTGAAGTGACGGACGTGACGTTTGCAGTGGACTCGATCCCCGCAGTGTTCGGCATCACACGCGATCCATTTATAGTGTACACATCCAACGTATTTGCGATTCTAGGATTGCGGACACTGTACTTTTTGCTGGCTGGCGTGTTGGACCGGCTGACGTATATTAAATATGGTTTGGCGGCGGTACTGGCGTTTGTCGGCGCGAAGATGCTGGCCGAGCGATGGGTGCATATCTCTGTGGCCGGCTCGCTCGGAATCGTGATGGGGATCTTGGCACTGGCGACGATTGTCTCCCTGCTAGCGAAGCCGAAACGACTCGAGTGAGAAAACTCGCTACAATTGGCCTTCCTCACGAATGGGATTAAGAGAACACATCGCACGGTTGGCTTCCGAAGATGCGAACGAGCGCGACGCGGCGGCGGAGGAAATCTACGTTGCCGGAAGCATTCTAGCGAGGCGTGCCGCGCGGGCTTGGTTGAAAGATGCAGAATTCGTGTCGTTCGTGGGAGCGGAACCGAAGGTTACAGTGGGTTTAGCGGTGCCACCCGAGCTTTTCTCGAAGATTCGAGATGCCAACGGGTCACCACGGCTTGCGGAGGTTCCACCGGACCAAGACGCCGAAGAGTTCGAGCTTCATTTTCCGGGGCTCTACTTTGACGTGCTCACTTCCAGAACGCCGGATGGCAACGGCGCGATAGCGCGTTATCTGAGAAAATTTGGCGAGGGGATACAACAAGTGGAGTTTCTTTGCAGCAACGTCGATGGCGCGACGCAACTGCTGCGCGAGCGATTTGGCGTGACGCCGATTTATCCTGAAGCGCGAGGTGGTGCGGACGGGACTCGCGTGAACTTTTTCCTGGTGACGACGGACGAAGACAAAGTCTTGATTGAACTCTATGAAAAGAAGGGCGCGTAAGAACCCCACGTTATTCCAACAGAGTCGAGCCGGCGGAGACGTTCAGGACAGCAGCTTCCACACTCTCAACACTTCAGCAACCGTCCAGGCTTGAGCGATGCATCCTCGCGGTGTAAATGGTTGTTCGGCATCGTAAATTTCAGCCAGGGAGCCCAATCCGTAGAGATCGATTGTCTCGAGTTGAGGCTCGAGGAATCGTCTCGCGGCAGCTTTGTCCTGGTAGACGCGGAAATGCGCGAAAGCAAACGGACCGAGGAGCCAACCCCAGGCTGTGCCCTGGTGATACGCAGCATCGCGTTCGCGGGGACTGCCCCGGTAGTGGGCTGTGTAACCGGATTCGTGCGGACCGAGACTGCGCAGGCCTACCGGGGTGAGGAGCTCGGTGCGACAAATGTCCACAACCGCTCTTTGTTGCGCGGCACTGAGTGCGCTCGACGGTAAGGATACGGCGAGAATCTGATTGGGGCGAAGTGAAGCGTCGTTGCCAACGGGCGGCGAATCGATGACGTCGTAGCAGCAATTGCGGCTTGAATTCCAGAATTTCGAGAAACTGTCTTTCGCAGCGGCGCCCAGAGTCAGATATCGGGCGGTAGATAATTCGAGAATGGCTGCGAATTGAGCCATCGAATCGAGCGCATTGATCCACAGCGCGTTGATTTCGACGGGTTTTCCCGTGCGGGGCGTAACCACCCAATCGCCGAGTTTGGCGTCCATCCACGTAAGCTGAACGCCGGGTCCGCCGCCGTAGAGCAGACCATCCGCCGGGTCGACGTGAATGTTGTAGCGGGTGCCCGAAACATGCGCTTCAATCATAGCCGCAAGAATCGGGAAGAGTCTTTCGAGCGTAGCGATATCGCTTGTCGCCAGCACGTATTGACGGACGGCTTCGAAATACCAAAGTGCGGCGTCCATGGTGTTGTATTCCGGCTTGCCACCTGCGTCGGGGAAATTGTTGGGGAGCATGCCGGCATCGACGAATTGAGAAAATGAGAGAAGAATCTGACGCGCTATTTCGGGGTGCCCCGTTGCGAGTGTGAGACCGGGGAGAGCGATCATCGTATCTCGGCCCCAGTCACCAAACCAGTGATAACCGGCGATGACGCTATGGCCATCAGGTTCACCGGGGAGAGGGCGCTTTACGACGAACTGATCGGCGGCAAGAACCATTTGCTGGAGCCAAACGGGATCAGAGTCCGTTTCGCGGCGCGAGAACGATCCGGCAAAAGTTTGCAGAAGACCGGAATCGTGAGCGGTCTGCTCGGAGAGAGCAGAATTTCCATTGAAGAGGGTGGCTTCGTCGGTTGTGAAGACGAGGGTTATTGATTTGCGGGGTTCGATTTTGGCGTGAAACAGCGCGGCGAACAGATGGTCTTCGTGGTCATCGAGGCCGCGGTCACGCTCTGCCTGATAGAAACAATCGCGATACCAGACGTGTCGCGGATCAGCGGCAGCATCTTCACTAAGAAGATAAAATGGAGCTGCGCCATCGTAGGCGAGCACACCGACGCCTTTGTTTACAGATGCGACGCGCATGCGCCAATCGGCCGCGTGCGTCGCGCCATGAAAATCGCGATAGTTGACGAGCACTTTTGCGCGAAACTCAACTGGCGAAACGGCGTTCAGGAGCGTGTAACGAACGTAAGTGGTGTTTTCGCCCTGACGCATCCAGATGCGCTTTTCGAAGCGAGCGTCGCCGATAGCGTAAATCCAGGTGGGAATCGTTCCGTCGAGTCGAAAACTTTCGATAAGTTGAAACCCTTGCGGGGCGATGGCACCGCTGGCCCATTTGTGGGTAGCGAGTTCGTAGGTAGAATCGGCATAGTCAACGATTTCATCGAGAGCCGCGACGAGTTGTGTTCGACCGACAGGCGGATGTAGCGCAGCGAGAAGAATGCCATGATAGCGGCGCGTGGCGCAGCCAGCGATTGTTCCGGAAGCGTAGCCGCCGATCGCGTTCGTGACGAGCCATTCGCGGGAAGAAGCGGCCGCAAAGTCGTTGCAGACAGTTCGATCGAAAGCGATCGTGGATTTTGGGACCAGCGAGATGGGCTGAACGCCGCCCTCCGTTGGAGGGTTCTTGCGACCGCGATTCATTGGGGGTGTTGCAGCCATTTTGTCATCAGAAATCTGCGGTGATCTTCAAATCCCATCCTGCGATAAAGTTCGAAAGCTGCGTCATTGCCTTCGTCTACTTCCAGATGTACCGCGTTCACGCCGAGTTTATTCGCTTCGACCTCAAGAAATTGCACGGCGTGAAGACCAAAACCCCGGCGACGATACTCGGGCAGAATGTACAATTCGTCGATGAAGGCGTCCGTGCCAAAGAATTCGAAGCTGAAGCCGAGCGTCAGGATGATGTAGCCGACGAGTTTTTCATCGACGGCGAGTACCCAAACACGGCCGCGTTCTGGGTGGTTCAACAAGAAACGCAACGCTTTGTTGACCAATTCTTCCCGGAAAGTGCCAGGATTCGGCTCCTGCTCGGCCAGAGCCCGCATCAAAGGAAGCAGATACTGCTCGTCGGCAAGAGTGGCAGGGCGGATAACGAGATTTGCTAGATTACTCACCGCTCTGCTCTAAGAGTTTTGCGACTAGACCAGTCCAGCCGGTTTGGTGGCTTGCGCCAAGACCGGCCCCGTTGTCGCCATGAAAGTATTCGTGGAAAAGCACGAGGTCTCGCCAGTATGGATCGTTCTGGAATTGCTCGAGGCC